>JANMYN010000346.1:0-2821 GCA_031382195.1 Betaproteobacteria bacterium | reverse complement strand
GAATGGTCGCTGATCTGTCTTGCCGGCTTGACCATTGCGGCTGTTATTGCGGCAATGATCAAGCCGCGTCGCTCGTTTTTCCGGTAGCGACACGAATAGTCCGCAATAGTCACGCCCGGATAACCGCAGTCCTTGCGGCGGATTTGCGTTTCCGCTTTCACAGCAGATGGGGCAATGTCAGGGGTTGTCGCCCGCCACAGCGGAGAGTTCCCGCCAGAATTCCAGCGCCGTCTGCGTTCGCCATTCCACGTGGCGACGCAGCGCCTTGGCCACGACCGGACCGAATTTAGAATCGTGTTTGACGGCCAGTGCCTGTGGAATTCCGCCGAGAATCTCCTCGCGCGTGAAGTAGGGAATTTCCCTGAGCATCAATGCCAGGAGCAGCAACCCGGTCTGGTAAATATCCACATGACGCCCGACCACGCCGAATTTTTCCGCGTCGAAGGCCTCCGGCGGACGCATCCATTCGGCAAGCAGGGTCTGGAACACGCGGATATCGGACTCGAGCCGGGTAAGGCCGAGATCTCCAACCTTGAACGACCAGACCTGTTCCTTGATCATCCGGCGCTTGCGCCGCTGCTCGGTGACGAACACGTTGCCAGGATGCAAGTCCTTGTGGACGTAACCGGCCGCGTGGATGTAGTCGAGTGCCTGCAGCACGTCGCGGGCCACATAGGGAATCCAGCGGTCCGCATCCAGCCCCAGACGCGTGATCAGCCGAGACAGCGGGAAGCTGCAACGCTCGATGATGAGATAGAAAGTGTCCTTGTACTCGAAGGCATCGTAGACGAAGGTGATGTTCGGATGACGCATGACCAGCAGCTTGCGCAATTCGTCCTGCCAGACGCGGCGCACTTCGCGATAAGACTGCTTGTGCGGAATCAGAATCTTGGCGACCAGCGGATTGCCCCAGTCGTCGATGCAGTCGTACACCATGCCGAATCCGCCTTGCCCGATGGCGTCGCCTATGAAGTAACGACGATCCCCATTGACGACCACTTCGCCCTTGGCCGGCGGCTGGAATTGCCGCGGCTGACGAAAAGCAATGTTCCTGATCGCTTCGAGACGGGGCGACTTCATCGCCATGACTCACTTGGTTGATTCAATTGATACCCGGGAATGCATGGCAATTCAAACCGACGGTCAAGGCGTCGTAGCAAAGGCGACCCCGATCATGGAATCGCGCGTGACCAGCGCGGCGAGTTTGTCCTCCCGCCATCCGTCGGTTCCGGGAGGCTGCTTCGGCAGCACAAGATAGCGCACGTCCGCAGTCGAGTCGTGCACCCGCACGACCGCGTCGGGCGCGATTTCCGTGCCGAACTCCTTGAGCACGTCGCGTGGTTCTTTGATCACGCGCGAACGATAATTGCGGCTCTTGTACCAGTCGGGAGGCAAGCCGAGCAGCCAGCGCGGATAGCAGGAACACAAGGTGCAGACGATGACGTTGTGCACGTCATCGCTATTTTCCACCACCACCAATTTGTAGTTGCCCTCATCCATGCCGAGTGCCTGGCAGGCGGCATTGCCATCGGCAAGGAGAAGTTTGCGGAATTGCGGATCGGTCCATGCCTTCGCCACAATGCGTGCGCCTTGCAACGGCGTGCGATTGTCCATGTCTTCGACAGCGCGACGTACTTCGTCTGCGCTGAGAATACCTTTTTCAATCAGAAGGCCACGAACCGCAATCTCCATCGCGCGCCAATAGGTGATAGTGTCGTCCTGGTCCGGACGCAAGGGAGGATGCCGGTGGTTCGCGGCATGGTCGTGGGAATCGGAATGATCGTGCGGATGATCGTGATCGTGGGGCATGGTTAGCGGTCCGGTTCAAGCCAGTGCTGATAGATTTCGATGTCCACTGTATCGGTAGCCTGGCCCTGATAGTCGGGCCAGACGTCTGCCTGCAGGAAACGCACCCGGTACAGGGGCTGCTTCGGAAGTCCGGACCGCGCATAGGCCAGCTCCTCGGGATTGCGATACGCGCCGCAGAAGCGCTCGATCACGCCGCGCTTGCCGCGGATGTAATAAGGCGTACGCACGTGGCCCAACGGGTAAGTCGCGCGTACGGCGACCGCATCGCCGGGAACGAATTTCGGATCGGCCGCGTCAGCGTTCGCCATGCGCTTGCGCAATTGCGCTGCCGAGTTCCTCGATGGTGATGACGCCGCGCTGGATCAGCGTCTGCGTGATCGCGTAAATCCAGCGCTCGTAATAACTCATCTTGTCGTAGGCATCCGCGCCCAGCGTCTCGATATTCCGGCGTAATTCGTCCACCGTCACATGCCCCTTCTTCGATAGCAGCACCAGCAATGCATCCACCCGCTTTTCCCATAATGCGTAGTCATGCTCGTTCGCCTCGACCTTGCCCGCCGGCAGGCCGCCCATATCGTGAATGCCGCGATAATTAATCATCGTCGATACGCGAATTCTGATTGTAAAAAGGCTGGCGCGCCCGCCCCGAATCGTGCGGGCGCCAAAGAATTATAGGACGAGCTTACTTTGGCTGCTGCGGATTTGCAGCCGGAGCGGGCTTGACGGTCGGCGCAGCCGCAGACGCGGGCTGCACCGGTGAGGCACCGGGCGCAGCGGCCGGATTGACCTTGGCGCCGTCCGGCACGGTGTTCGGCAGGCTGAGCACGACCCGCACGCCCTCGCCGATGCCGTTGGCGATTTTCACCGACGTGCCGTCGGTACCGGCGATCTCGATGGGCGTGAGCTTGATGTGATTATCGGCTTCGAGCACCGCGACGAAATTCTTGCGCTCACGCACCACCAGGGCGGATGCCGGTACCTCGATATAGCTGGTCTGCGGCACCATCAGCGA
>JANMYN010000345.1:0-4274 GCA_031382195.1 Betaproteobacteria bacterium | reverse complement strand
GCTGCGAGCCCGCCGGCTCACGGGTTGCAACGCCTGCACGACGGATTCGACATCGAGGAAGTCGTCGCGGAGTACAACATCCTGCGCGGTTGCATTCACGATCTCGCCGACGCGAACGGTCTGAACCTGCAAGGCAAACCCTTCCGCATCCTCAACCGAGTGCTCGACGGCGCCATCGGACTGGCGGTGCAAACTTTCGCCACGCAGCGGGCGCTGGAAGTGCGCCAGCGCCGGGAAGAGTATCTCGCCTTTGTGGCGCACGATCTGCGCACGCCGCTGAGTGCGATCTTGCTGGCTGCGGGAGTATTGGAGCGCGCATTGCCGGCGCAAAGCGCTCAGGCGCCGCAGGCCAGGATGTTCAAAACCTTGCTCCGCAACGTGCAGCATCTCGATGGGCTGGTGGACAAGGTGATCGAGGAGAACACCAGTGACCCATCGGAGCTCGGCATCAAGCTGGAGCGGCGCGCATTCGATTTGTGGCCGCTTGTCGAGGCGCTGGTTCACGATCTCAATCCGGTGGCGCGCGCGGCCGGCACGCGGCTGCTCAATCAGGTACCCGATGATCTGGACGTCTATGCAGACGCCAGTCTGCTGAGACGGGTATTCCAGAACTTGATCGCCAACGCCATTGCGTACACGCCGCGCGGAGAGGTGGTCATTGGGGCGCGCGCGGCCGGCGCAGAACGCGCCCTGGAGTGCTGGGTACGCGACAATGGCGCGGGCATCGCGCCGGAGCGCCTCGGCCTAGTGTTCGAAAAGTCTGAATCGGATTCTGAAAAAGACGGTGGATCGGGGCTGGGCCTTGCCATCGTCAAGGCGTTCGTCGAGGCGCATGAGGGCAATGTGAGCGTCGAAAGCACGCAAGGCAGCGGCTCGACGTTCCGCTTCACGCTGCCGCCGCGGCGAAGCGCCGCAGCCCCGGAAATTTCTCCGCCGTCGCGCGCATCTGACGCCGCTCGCAAGGAGCCGGGTCGCGGAGAAAACAACGGCCCCGGCGCTGAAATATACGCTGCGCGACGTTCAACGACTCGTTACTGACAACGCCTATGGTTAGCTCATCCGACATCCTGAATGCCCCCATCCTGATCGTTGACGATCAGGAAGACAACGTCGAGTTGCTGGAAGTCTTGCTCCATGACGCCGGCTACACCCGCATCGGTTCGACGAGGAATCCGCATGAAGTCTGCGATCTGCACCGCAGGAATCGCTATTCGCTGATCCTGCTCGACCTGCTCATGCCCAAGGTGGACGGCTTTCAAGTCATGGACGGCCTGAACAGAATCGAGCAGGAAGCCGACAGCTATCCGCCGGTGCTGGCCATTACCGCGCATCCCGCTTACAAATTACGCGCGTTGCAGAACGGCGCCATGGATTTCATCAGCAAACCGTTCGATACCAACGAAGTCCTGACGCGGGTTCGCAACATGCTGGAAGTACGCCTGCTGCACGAGGTGCAGCGCGACAACAGCAGGAAGCTCGAGTCCCTGGCGCTGCAGGATCCATTGACGGGGCTGGCAAACAGGCGCCTGGTCGTGGATAGAATCATGACGGCGATGACGCAGGCGCGCAGAAGCAAGGGAAGCATGGCGGTCATCTATCTGGATCTTGACGGATTCAAGCAGATCAATGACACATTAGGGCACGGTGCCGGTGATGCGCTGCTGACGACGGTCGCCGCGCGCCTGAAAAAGACGGTGCGCGAAGAAGATACGGTGGCTCGCCTGGGCGGCGACGAGTTTGTCATAGCGCTGCCGCACATTCGCAGTGCCAACGACGCAGCGAAGATGGCGAGAAAAATCATCAGCGCCGTGGCCCAACCCTATGACATAGAGGGCCAGACTGTGTGCATGACCACCAGCGCAGGCATCAGCATCTTCCCCGCGCACGGCCAGGATGTGGAAACGCTGATGAAGTCGGCAGACACGGCGCTCTATGCGGCAAAACACGCCGGCAAGAACAGCTTTCGGATCGGTTCCGCGAATAGCGTTAGAGCCCCGGCTGCCGGCGTCTGACATCAGGCCGGCGCTTTTTTTCCCCGATGCTGCAGCGAACCGATAGCGCCGGCGACAAATGCTACAAGACAGGCGCCCGGGCCCGCGTCAACCCTGCAACACCTTGCTCACCGCGTCGAGGAGTTGGTCCACGTTGAACGGCTTGCGCAGTGTCGCGTCGGCTCCGATGAGCGCCGCGGCGGGCAGGTAGTCCAATTTTTTGCCGGAACCGCCGCCGGCCGACATGACGATGATGCGGGTTTGCGGAAAGCGGACCTTGCAGTCACGCAACGTCTCGATCCCGTCCTGTCCCGGCATGAAGATATCGGTGATCAGCAGGTCGGCGCCGAGCTGTGTCTGCAGAGCGAGTGCCTGCGCGCCCTCTGGCGCGACCCGCACGTCGTAACCCGCGCCTTCAAGCGCGGCTTGCATGAAGGACAGGATGTCCAGATTGTCGTCGGCGATCAGGATTCGTTTCGGTGCCGGCGCACAGGCAACGCCCATGACGGGCGCTGATTGGTCCCTTCTGTTCGCGTCTTCGCGTTGCGCTGGAGTGAGGCTCATGTCATCTCGGGCCGGCGGCGCCCATCGCTACGGCATGGCGGACCTCGGCATGGGGGCGAAGCGCCGCGTCCACCGCGGCAAGGATGGCGGCTTCGTCATACGGCTTGTTGATATGGGCTTCGAAACCGGCCTCCAGCGTGCGCAGGCGGTCCGTGTCGGTCGCCATCGCGGTCACGGCCACCACGGGCGGATGCGCTGGCGGCGTCGCGCGTTGCAATTCGCGCATGAACTCGAATCCATCCATCTCCGGCATGCGCAAGTCGCACAGCACCAGGTCGGGCCCGGCATCCCTGACCATGACCAGGCCTTCACGGCCATTGCGCGCGACCGCGACCTTGGCGCCGAGATGCTGGAGCAGGATGCGCAGGGTCTCGCGGGCATCCTCGATGTCATCGACCACAAGGACGGAAAGCCCGGCCAATGCCGACGTCGAAGGCTTTTCGGCGCTCGCCACGTTGTCACGCAGGACCGGTGCGAGCGCGAGCGGAAGCCGAACCGTCACTTGCGTTCCGCAACCGCTGCCCGCGCTCGTGACACTCACCGAGCCCTTGTGAACCTCGGTGAGATTTTTCACCAGGGCAAGCCCGATCCCGAGCCCCGCGTAACTGCGTTGGGTGCCGCTTTCCTGCTGCTGGAACATATCGAACACGAACGGCAGGAACGCCGCCGAGATTCCGGCGCCCGTATCTGCCACGACTACCTTTGCACTACCGAGTTCCGTGGTGATGTCGACGCGAATCGCGCCGCCTGCCGGTGTGAACTTCACCGCATTGGAAATGATGTTGCCGAAGATCTGCTGCAGCCGGTCGATGTCGGCTTCGACGAGTATGGGCTCGCCGGCGTCGACGAACTCCAGGTGGATCTCCTTCTTCTCGATATCCGGGGCACTCGCTTCCAGCACCGCACGAACGCACACCGCCAGGTCGCGAATCGCGAAATCAAGCTTCACCGTGCCGCGCGCGGCCACGTTCAAATCCAGCAGATCCTCGACCATGCGCGTCTGCAGCAAGACATTGCGCTCGATGACCTCGGCCGCGCGGCGCACTTGCGCGGGGCTCGGGTTTTTCTTCAGAACGCCGGCCCAGCCGAGGATCGGCGCAAGCGGCGTGCGCAATTCGTGCGAGACCACCGCCATAAACTCGTCCTTCGCCGCGGCCGCACCTCCAGCTTCACCACCGCGTCCTCGTACTGGCGCGTGCGGTGATTCGCGCGCAGCAACGCATCCCCAAGGATTTGCAGCAACTCGCCGTGCAGGAGCAGGCGCCGTCGCGGCACGGGCGGCTGCTGCCGCGCGATGTTCCACAGCGACTCGAACGGCACACCTGCGGACTTGGCCCAGCGTTGGACCGCGGCGACGTGGGAAAATCCACCGAATGCGTACCCGGCGACTGCGGCGCCCACGACCGCGCCTTCGAGCACCAGCGAGGTGCCCACCACCGTCAGCCCGTGCTCTTCGGCGACGACTGCCGGTCGATCGGTGGATTGCAGCAGGCAACGGCGCGCGCATGCGGCGAACAGGCCCGGCTCGAATCCATACTTGTTGAACAACTTCATCAGCGGCGTGGAGTGGACCGAGCCTTGCTGCGCTTTCGCGTCGGCACCGAACAGCGTGACTTCGAGCCCGGTCGCCTCGGCGAATTTGTCCAAGGCCGGCTCCCAGAGGTCCGAGCTGAACAGGCTCAAGTCCACGCAGTGCCCTATAATTTCTTTAGCTTGCGT
>JANMYN010000302.1:0-2399 GCA_031382195.1 Betaproteobacteria bacterium | reverse complement strand
GACTCGCCTGCAAACGCATCCTTCAGGCTCTTTTCGGTTTTTGAACCTTTGAGCGATTTCATGATGACCTCCTGTAATCTTTCAAGTTGAATCGAATCGGGCGGCGGACAACGAATCCCGCACCAACTTTCACCGAATTAGACTAAATCTAATCTGTGATTGAAGTGTAGGCAATGGCGTACACCAAGTCAACACGGGCCTAAGATTGCGTGGCTCGGCTATATAAATGATGGAACGTCTGCCGATGCGTCCCCGGTTTTGCCGTCGTGCCGCGAAGCAGCAACCATCTCACAAAGACAGTTCCGTTGCCGGATGTCGAAACAGCCCGTGCCCGTCTCTAAAGCATCGGGCACAATTGGAACAACACCGAGTCGATCGCCCGACCATTACCACGGCCGGCTGTCGAAGCCAAGAATTGGGAATCCAACATTACAGCAGCGTGGATCCGAGGACGCAAAATGATGTGCCTGACTTCCTGGTTCAAGCGAGAAAAACAGGAAACCAATGCAGGATCGCGAATACGCGGCTGCGCTTACCTCCCGATTCCTGTGATATTTGAACCGGGTCGGGCTCTGGTACTGGCGGGGGAAACCGTTTAGTCTTACCGCACTTTTGCCGGGGAGCACGACGACATTGCGCCCGGGACAAGAAAATCCGCACACGGCGAGTCCATGCTGACACGAACAAACATCGGTCTGGCGTTAGAACAAGACGAGCTGAAGGGTTTTTCCAGAACCATCGCGGAAATCGAGTGGCTGTTGCTCGGCCTCGTTCTTGTCTACCTGCTGGCCGGCGGCCCTGCTGACGAGGGCAGAGTCGCCATCCACACTGCGCTTTTCTTTTTCGCGGCCTTCATCCTCGGTCTGCACTATGTGCATTTCTACAAGCTGGAGAACCGCTCGAAGCTGATGTTCGAAACCTGGGTGATGATTGTATTTATCACCTGGGTAGTCTGGTTCAGTGGACAGATCTACAGTCCGCTGCTCAACCTTTATCTCTTGCCGATCATCGCGAGCGCGCTGATATTCGGCAAGCTGCCGACCGCATTCAAGGTCGGCACGATCATCGTCTGCTTCATGTTTTTGGCTTACAACCCGCAATCGAAAACGCTCCTTACGCTGCCGCTCTGGGGTGAGATCCTGGCGATTTCCGCGCCGATGATCCTGGTGGCCTATATCACCACGATGCTTGCAGCGGATATCCGCTTTGCGGTGGACAAAATCAAGCAGGTGTCGGATACCGACGAACTGACCGGCGCCTACAACATGCGCGCGTTTTCGTCGGTCCTGCAGCGGGCCTTCAGGCAGGCGGTGCGTTACGGCCACGCGCTGTCGGTGGTCATGATCGATTCCGACAACCTGAAGCAGATAAACGACACCCACGGACACGAATCCGGTAACAGACTGCTGCAGCACGTGGTGCGCTGCATACGCGAGCAACTGCGCGGTTCCGATGTGATGGCGAGATTCGGTGGCGACGAGTTCATTGTGCTGCTGCCGGAAACCAACGACAAGGGCGCAGTGGAAATGGCGCAACGCATCCGCAAGTCGGTGGAGATCTCGCATTTCGATGTGCGCAGCGGCCAAGCCAGCATAACCGTAAGTCTCGGGATCGCCAGTTACCCCGACGATGGCGGCAATCTTGAAGTCATTCTCGACAAGGCGGACAAGGCGATGTACCGCGCCAAGCAACGCGGCCGCAACCGGGTTGTCGCCTACACCGAGGACGAAACGGCCTGATCTTGTGCGCCGGAGCCGTTGCGGCCCGGCCGGAAATAACGGCTGTTTTCGTAAAAGCTTTCCTGCTCGTTCCCGCTCCACCATCCCGGCACACCCAGCACCGGTAGCGGCGAGAGCTCGCGACCGCGGCTCATGCGTGTCCGGTCCCATACGTACGCCGCAAGCAGGCGGTCAGCTTCGGCAATTTGTGCGTTCAAGTGCTGTTGCATAAACGCCTCTGGAACTTTCAGCAATACCGCCTTCCCGGTCATGCCGACAAAGGGATCGAGCGCCTTGTGGTAAAGCGCATGGCCGAACAGGAAAAAGCGCATTCGCTTTCCGACGTCTTCGCGCCGTGCCCAGAACAGCTCTTTCCAGCGGAACGCGTGCACCAGTTCAAGCAGCCCGGCATCGCTCGAAAGAACCACGACGCCCTCCTCGTCGAACAGCGTAAGCGCGTCGCGTGCGGGAGGCCGGTTCGCGACATCCCCGGCGGACAAGGATTCGTAATGGCGTGCGTTGATCGCCGCTTTGGCGGTCGGGAATGTCATCCAGACCAATGCGTTGAACAGGTCGTGCCAGTCGAGCGGACGCAACTGCACTTCGCCCTTTAGAAAGGCGCGCGGCTCGAATGCATTCTTGAAGTCCATCGATTTCGTTGCCGCCGGGACGAATCGCACG
>JANMYN010000292.1:0-4911 GCA_031382195.1 Betaproteobacteria bacterium | reverse complement strand
GCGACACCGGACGAACTGGCCGCGCATACCTGCCAGCTTGACGACATCGACAAGGCAGCCAAGGGCGCCTGTCTCTGGAAAAAAATGGAATCAGCGAGCTAGAGGAAATAAATGGTGGGTGGTACTGGGATCGAACCAGTGGCCCCTGCCGTGTGAAGGCAGTGCTCTACCGCTGAGCTAACCACCCGCGCGCGAGGCGGCATTTAACCACGCCTCGGCGGCGAGGGTCAATCGCGTACAATACGGCGTTTTTTAGCGTCGCATGACGATGGTCCGCACCCGTTTCGCTCCTAGTCCCACCGGTTACCTGCACATCGGCGGCGCGCGCACTGCGCTGTTCTCCTGGGCCTTTGCGCGCAAGACCGGCGGCAAGTTCATCCTGCGTGTCGAAGACACCGACGTCGAGAGATCCACCCAGGCTTCCACGCAGGCGATTCTGGATGCGATGGACTGGCTCGGCCTCGACTACGACGAGGGGCCGTTTTATCAGATGCAGCGGCTCGCGCGTTATCGCGAGGTTGCAACGAGGCTGCTCGACAGCGGCAACGCATACCGATGTTACGCCGGCAAAGAGGAACTCGACGCTATGCGCGAGGCGCAGCGTGCGAAAGGCATAAAACCACGCTACGACGGACGCTGGCGACCTGAAAACGCGAAGGGCAAAACGCCACCTGCGGACGTAAAGCCAGTCGTTCGCTTTCGCAATCCCGATGACGGCGATGTGACCTGGGACGATCTGGTCAAGGGGACGATCGCAATCAGCAATCATGAGCTCGACGATCTTGTCATCATGCGCGGTGACGGCGTGCCGACCTACAATTTCGGCGTGGTGGTCGACGACTGGGACATGAACATGACCCATGTCATTCGCGGGGACGATCACGTCAATAATACGCCCCGCCAGATCAACATCTTCAATGCGCTCGGCGCGCCGGTTCCCAGGTTTGGCCATATTCCGATGATCCTCGGCGCCGATGGCGAGCGGCTGTCGAAACGCCACGGCGCCGTCAGTGTCATGCAGTATCTGGAGGAGGGCTATCTTCCGGAAGCGCTGCTGAACTACCTTGCGCGGCTCGGCTGGGGTCACGGCGACGCGGAGATGTTTACGCGCGAGCAATTTGTCGAATGGTTTTCTCTGGAGGCGGTGAGTCGCTCTTCCGCGAAATTCGATCCGGAAAAATTGAAGTGGCTGAACGCGCAATACATCAAGCAGGCGGATGATGCGCGACTCGCTGAACTGGCGGCGCCGTTCCTGAGGATTGCCGGTTGCGACCCTGCAATTGGCCCCGATCTGCGCGCGGTTTGCGCTTTGCTCAAAGACCGAGTCAGCACCATCGAGGAACTCGCGGACGCGGCCGTATATTTCTACCGCCAACTTCATCCGGCCAATGAGATGCGAACACAATACTACACGGCCGACACCCTGCCCGCGATGAAGGCGTTGCGCGATAAGCTGGTTTCGACCGAGTGGACCCGGCCGGGGTTGAGCGCGGCGATCAAAGAGATTATCACCGCGCACTCGCTGAAGATGGCAAAACTGGCGATGCCGTTGCGCGCGATGCTGACGGGTACGCCGCACACCCCTTCGATCGATGCGGTGCTGGAGTTGATCGGCAGGAATGAGGTGCTTCGGCGCATCGATTCAGAGCTTGCACACTATCCGCGATAGAGCCGTTTCCCATTCTTTACAGAGGGAAATGCGGCCCGTATAATGCGCCCCTTTCGTGGGGGTATAGCTCAGCTGGGAGAGCGCTTGCATGGCATGCAAGAGGTCAGCGGTTCGATCCCGCTTACCTCCACCACGACGCAAAGAGTTTGAAAGTCCCTATCGTCTAGAGGCCTAGGACACTGCCCTTTCACGGCGGTAACAGGGGTTCGAATCCCCTTGGGGACGCCAAATAAAAAAGCCACCATTGCGGTGGCTTTTTTATTTTGCAGGCCTCACGGGTTTCATACGAGGGGTTTCATACGAATTTTCGGCAATTGCCAACAGATCAAAAAAGAAAACGCCCGTTCGTTTCCGGACGGGCGTCATCGTCAACCTTGCTGCAACCGCCGCCAGGGTTACCGGCAGGCGGGGATTTCTTACATCAAGCGGTCAACTGATCGCCCAGGGGCAGATTGCGGATGCGCTTGCCGGTTGCTGCAAACACTGCATTGATAAATGCAGGGGCAAACGGCGGCACACCCGGTTCTCCGACACCGCTGGAGGGGTCATCGATCGTGGCGGCAATGATGTGCGTCCGAACGTCCATGGCTCCCTGGCCTATGCGTAGCACCGGATAGTCGTGGAAGTTGTTCTGCTGCACACGGCCATTCTTGAAGGTGATTTGATTCAGCTTCGCGAGGCTTAGTCCCATAACTGCTGCGCCTTCGATCTGCGAGCGGACACGCTCGGGGTTGACCACAAACCCGCAGTCGATTGCCGTATCCACACGCGGAACCGAAACGTTACCCTTGTCGTCGACCACGACTTCAACGACAGTCGCGACGTAGGACAGGAAACTGCGTTGGACCGCTATGCCCAGGCCATGGCCTTTGGGCAATTTGCGACCCCACCCGGCTTCCTGGGCAGCGCGTTCCACCACACGGCGGGTGCGGGCGGTATCGACCGGATACGTGTCCCATGGATCGCCATAGTTCCACAGCTCGCTGGTCACGGTCTTGCGCGGATCGACGATGCGTGGCGGCCCAATCATTTCGAGCAGGAAGTCTTTCGGATCCCGTCCGAGTTCATGAGCCAGTTCCGCCACCATGGACTGCATGGCAAACGCGTGGGGAATGTTGTTCACCGAGCGGAACCAGCCAATGCGGGTCTGTGCAACGGCCTCGCCGGTTTCCAGCCGCATGTTGGGTACGTCGAATGGTGTATCGATCAGGCCAAGACCCAGTTCCAACGCGCTTTCGCGCTTCGGGTCCGGCATGAAGTTCGACATCAAGGACGGCGAAACGCTGCGATGACGCCAGGCCACAACCTTCTTGTTCTTGTCGAGGCCAGCGGTGACGTGCTGGTACGAAACGCTGTGATAGAAGGAATGATGGATATCGTCTTCACGAGTCCACACTACTTTCACCGGCGTGCCGCCCATCGCCTTGGACAGAATTGCCGCTTCCTGGACGAAGTCGCACTTCGATTTGCGCCCGAAGCCACCACCAAGCAGCGTAACGTTGACCCTGACATCGTCCACCTTCATTCCAAGCACCTTCGCGACGTCGCCACGAGTTCCGCCAGGGCTTTGAACGCAGGCCCAGACTTCGGCTTTTCCATCTTTGATCTGCACGACTGCCGCGGGCGGTTCCATGGGAACATGGACGCCATGCGGTATGTAGTACTCGTGCTCGATGACCTTGTCGGCACCTGCCAGGGCTTTGTCGATGTCGCCTTCATTACGCTCGATCTTGCCCGGCTTGCGCGCCGTCGCCTGCATCTGAGCCTTGTACGCGTCTGAATCGTAGTTCTTGTTGGGGCCGTCATCCCAGGTGACTTTCAGCGCTTCACGTCCCTTGATCGCCGCCCATGTGCTGTTGGCTATGACGCCGACGCCACCCAGTGGAGCGAATACGGCGGGCATGGGCGTTGCCGGGATTTTCACGACTTTCACGACGCCTGGCACTTTCATGGCAGCCGCTTCGTCGAATGTCTTGACCTGGCCGAGAACGACTGGAGGACGTGCCACGACCGCGTACATCATGCCCGGGACGTGAATGTCCTGCGCATACGTAGCTTTACCGGTGGTGATGTTGAACATGTCCGTGATCTGGACTTCACCCTTGCCGATGTAGCGGAATTGCGACGGATCCTTAAGCGTGAGGCTCTTCTCGTCGGGCGTCTTCAGTGCTGAGGCGGCGGCAGCGAGTTCACCGAAGCCCAGCGACTTGCCGGTCGGGACATGGACTACCTTGTGGTTTTCGGCACGGCAATCCGCGTCGGAAACACCCCAGGTCAGCGCGGCTGCGTGCTCCAGCATCTGCCTGGCTGCTGCGCCGCATGCACGCATTGGCTGGGTAAAGTGGCGGATGCTGCGCGAACCGTCCGTATCCTGGTTGCCGTACTTCTGTTCATTGCCTTCGGCCTGAACGATCTTGACCTTCGACCAGTCGGCTTCCATTTCGTCGGCCACGACCATGGGCAGGCTGGTGCGCGAGCCGGTTCCCATTTCGGAGCGATGCGTGACGATCGTCACGATGCCGCTCGGGTCGATGGAGACGAAGACATGCGGATCCCATACAGCCCCGCCCGGCATTCCACCTGCGCCGGTCTTGTAGGCTGCCATTGCGACGCTTGTAGGTAAGAACTGGGCAGCGAGAACCAGCCCGCCGGTGCCGACGATACCTTTGAGCAGATTGCGGCGGCTGACGTTCTTGATGATGGCCCGATTTTCAGTGGTTTTCATCTCAGGCCTCCTGTGCGGCGGACTTGATCGCCGCGAAAATGCGTTGATAGCAGCCGCAACGGCAGATATTCCCGGACATGGCTTCGAGAATCTGGTCGTCGGTGGGCTTTTTGTGCTCTGCAAGCAGTCCGGCTGCATTCATGATCTGGCCGGGCTGGCAATAGCCGCACTGCGGTACATTCGCCGCGCGCCAGGCCTTCTGCACCGGGTGATTCCCATCAGGGGAGAGCCCCTCGATGGTGGTCACGGCATGACCGGATGCATCATTCATCACGGTGACACACGAGCGGACGGCTTTACCGTCGAGGTGCACGGTGCACGCGCCGCACAGTCCTGTGCCGCATCCGAACTTCGTCCCAGTTAGGGCGAGCTCATCGCGCAGATACCACATGAGTGGCATTTGCGGATCGCCGTCGTAACTCCTCTCTTGCTGGTTTACCTTGAGTTTCATTTGGTTAATCCTCCATCGAGCCTGAAATATTTTTGATTGTCATGCTTACTTGGTACGTCTAGCAGC
>JANMYN010000268.1:0-2294 GCA_031382195.1 Betaproteobacteria bacterium | reverse complement strand
GGCGAGGTGCTCGTCAACGATAAGCGCGTCGACGCGATTACCTTCACCGGCTCGGTCGAAACCGGCAGGCAGATCGCCGCCAAAGCCATCGCACGCATGGCCAAATTCCAGCTCGAGATGGGTGGAAAGAATCCGCTGGTGGTGCTGGACGACGCGGATCTGAAGACCGCGGTCGAATGCGCAGTCAATGGCGCGTTCTTCTCGACCGGCCAGCGCTGCACCGCGTCGTCGCGGATTATCGTCACCAAGGGCATCCACGATAAATTCGTCGCGGCCGTGGTCGAGCGGCTCAAAGGCGTCAAGGTTGACAACGCGCTCAAGCAGGGTACCGACATCGGACCGGTGGTGGACAAGAACCAGCTCAACCAGGATCTCTTCTATATAGAAGAAGCCAAAAAGGAGGGCGGCAAGCTTGCGTTCGGCGGAAATCTGGTCAAGCGCGAAACCGACGGCTTCTATCTGGAGCCGGCGCTGTTCACCGAGACCGTGAACACCATGCGCATCAACCGCGAGGAAGTATTCGGTCCGGTGGCTTCCGTGGTGGCGGTGAAAGATTACGAGGAAGCGCTCGCGGTTGCCAACGACACGCCGTTCGGCCTGTCGTCCGGCATCGTGACTACGTCGCTGAAGCAGGCCTCGCATTTCCGCAAGAACGCGCAGGCCGGCATGGTGATGGTGAACCTGCCGACCGCGGGAGTGGACTATCACGTGCCTTTCGGCGGACGCAAGGGCTCGAGCTATGGTCCGCGCGAGCAGGGGCGTTACGCAGCCGAGTTCTTCACTTCCGTTAAAACCAGCTACGTGCTGGCCTGAGCATGATGTTGCGATTCCTTCGCTCAGGCACTGCCGCGGCTGCGCTGCTGTGCCTTGCATGCGGCAGCGTCGTTGCAGCCGATGCTGAACGCATCGTGCCGGCCAATGAGGAGCCGCGCCATGTGGTCAAGCTGGAAAACGAATGGGTGCGCATTATCGATGTCGAAATTCCGGAAGGCGAGCAGACGCTTTTCCACACCCATTCACTTGACTATCCGTACGTTCTGGTGACGAGTGTCACGCTCTACAACCAGATTTACGGCCAGGAGCCCGCCGACGCGAAAATGCAGGCCGGCTTCATCGGTTTCTACAACGCCGCAGTCAAAGGTGCTTACACGCATCGCTTCATCAATCGCGGGCCCGGCACGTTCCGCGCGATCGGCATCGAACTGCTGAAACCGATGCAGGATTCCGCGTCACCAACCGTCGCGCTGCCTACACTGGATGGCGTCGAGACGGCGCTGGACAATGCGCGCGTCGGCGCTTATCGCATCAGACTTGCGCCCGGCGCAGCGATCGGTCCGCTGACGATCCCCGGTCCGAGCATCCGCGTGGCGATGGGCGCGGGAAGAATGGTGCATGAAATCGAGGACACGCAGACCGAAATGCGTCTCGCGCCCGCCCAATTCGTGTTCCAGCCGCAGACCACAACCGCGACCTTCACGAATATAGGTTCCACGGAATTGGAATTGGTCGAATTCGTGCTGAAGTGAGTCCCGTGGGACAAGAAAAGAGGGCGCCTCGCGGTGCCCTCTTTTGCTCCGATGCCGATGCAATCGGCTTCGAAGACTTGTTTCCCTCCAACCGACAACCTTTCCCGGGAGAGGTAAGAAGGAGACCAGCGGATCCGCCGGGACCAGTAATCAAACGCAGAAGACATGCGTCCCGGAACGGTTATTAGATACCTTAATCAAGGTATCTGACATCCCTGCCAGGCTCAGGTTCCCCTCTCCCCTACCCTCTCCCGCCAGGGGAGAGGGAGCCATAAAGCCAAAGCATGGCTCAGGTCTTGTTTCCGTTTTTGACATTACTCCCTCTCCCATGGCGGGAGAGGGCCGGGGAGAGGGGCAGAGGGGGGATGGCCTCTATGAAGTCTGTACTTGCGCACCCGCATCGACGGAGCATAGCGCCGTCATGTTGACAAGGCGCCGCACCGTCGCGCTCGGCGTCAGGATGTGAACCGGCATCGCCGCCCCGAGCAGGATCGGGCCGACCGTGATGCCTTCCCCGCCCATCATCTTGAGCAGGTTGAAGGAAATATTGGCGGCGTCGAGGTTGGGCATGATCAGCAGGTTGGCCTCACCCTTGAGCCGGCCGTCGGGATGGACGTGGGTGCGGACGGCTTCCGACAGCGCCGCATCGCCGTGCATCTCGCCGTCGATTTCCAGATCCGGCGCAATGCGCTCGATCGCATCCAGAGCCTGGTTCATCTTCAGCGCCGATGGAGAATCGTCGGTGCCGAAATTCGAATGCGACAGCAG
>JANMYN010000246.1:0-13261 GCA_031382195.1 Betaproteobacteria bacterium | reverse complement strand
GGGGTTTTTTACAGCCAAATCAGCCTGTTTAGCCAAGCGAAGAAGGCATTGCGACGGAAAACCGTCACGACAGCAGCACCCGCGCGAACTTGCGCTTGCCGACCTGAATGACGAACGGGCCACCCGCGGACAACTTGATAGCCTTGTCGCTCACTTTCTCGCCATTGAGCTTTACTCCACCCTGCTCGATCATGCGCATTGCCTCTGAGGTACTCGCGGTCAACCCGGCCTGTTTCAGAATCTGGGCAATAGGCAGGGCTTGGCCCCCGGTTGAAAGCGTCACCTCAGGCATGTCTTCCGGAATCTCCCCTTGCTTGAATCGTGACTCGAAATCCGCGAGTGCCCGCTCGGCCGCTGCGCGATCATGAAACCGCGCGACCATCTCCTGCGCAAATATGACCTTGATATCGCGCGGATTGCGTCCGGCCGCCACTTCATCTTTCCATTTCCTGAACGTGGCCAGCGATGCGAAGGACAACAGCTCCAGATAGCGCCACATCAGTTCGTCGGAAATCGACATCAGCTTGCCGAATATCTGCTCAGGGCTCTCCGCGATGCCGACGTAGTTTCCCAACGACTTTGACATCTTGTTAACGCCGTCGAGCCCCTCCAGCAAAGGCATCGTCAGGATGCACTGCGTTGGCTGCCCGTAGTCCTTCTGCAATTCGCGCCCGACCAGAAGATTGAATTTCTGATCGGTGCCTCCGAGTTCGAGATCCGCCCTCAGCGCAACAGAGTCATATCCCTGCACCAGTGGATAAAGAAATTCATGTATCGCGATTTGCTGGCCGCTTCTATAGCGCTTGCCGAAATCGTCACGCTCGAGCATCCGCGCCACGTTGTACTTGGCCGCCAGTTTGATCATATCGACCGAGGTAAGCTTGTTCATCCAACTGGAGTTGAATGCCACCTCGGTCTTTTCTGGATCGAGAATCTTGAAAACCTGCGCCTGATAAGTCTTTGCGTTCTCTTCGATTTGCTCGCGAGTCAGCGGCGGGCGTGTTGCATTCTTTCCGCTCGGATCACCAATCATTCCGGTGAAATCCCCGATCAGAAAAATAATGTGGTGACCGAGATCCTGAAGTTGCCGGAGCTTGTTGATGAGAACCGTATGTCCGAGGTGCAAATCAGGGGCGGTCGGATCGAATCCAGCCTTCACACGCAACGGCCGGCGCAATCCGAGCTTCTCTACAAATTCTGCTTCGATCAGTAACTCGCTGCAGCCGCGTTTGGTAATTTCCAGTTGTTCTTTGATATCCATTGTTTTTTGTCGTAATAGTCAGAGCGCGTCCACATGGCGGCAGGCCCTCTGGGTGGAACACTAGTTGCAAGCTCCGGGTTATATTCAGTAGGGGATTCTGCTAATCTCCGCGCCAAGTCGACAAGAAGAAGAGTGCATGTCGTTGAACAAATACAAAATTCTAGCGCAAAAGCCTGCCTCCGCGCCGCGATCAATTTGGCACCGCTGGCCTGCGGTGGTCGCGATATTGCCGTTTTTCGGCGTTGTTGCCGCATTCGGTATCGCGCCCGATACCGTTCCGGAACCCGTCGAACTGCAGCACGTTGTGGAAGACATCGCCCTTTCTGCGACCCCACTCACCTCTTCGCAAGAAACCCGATATTGGCGTGAAGAGCGCATCCAGCGCGGTGACACCGTCGCCTCGATTTTGACCAGATTAAATGTTAACGACACTGATGCGCTGACCTATCTGCTGCAAGCCAAGGATGTCCGTTCGCTTTACCAGCTTATCCCCGGCCGCACCATTCGCGTTGTGACGACCGGCGAAGGCAGATTGGAATCGCTTGCCTACGTCAATACTGACGGGCGCCGGCTTCACGTCGCTCGCGGCGAGTCTGGTTTTTCTTCAACCGAGGAATTGCCGCAAACCGAACAGTGGGTAATGCAAAGCTCTGGGGAAATTGAAACGTCGCTGTTCGCGGCGACGGATTCGTCCGGCGTTCCGGAAATTGTCGCACTGCAGCTCGCCGAAATCTTTTCCAGTGATATCGATTTTCATCGCGATCTGCGTCGTGGCGATCGCTTCTCCGTAGTCTACGAGGCGCTGGCAGCCGACGGCGAATTCGTAGGTTTCGGACGCGTGCTTTCGGCCGAATTCATCAATCAGGGCCATACGTTCCGCGCGGTGTTTTTTCGCGATCATGAGGGGCGTAAGGGCTATTACACTCCCGATGGGCGCAACATGCGCAAGACCTTCCTGCGTTCGCCAATCGAGTTTTCGCGCGTAACGTCCGGATTCTCGACTTCGCGATTCCACCCGGTACTCAAGGCCTGGCGCGCCCATAAAGGGATCGACTACGGCGCGCCCACAGGTACACGGGTGCGCGTGACTGCCGACGGCCATGTCACGCTTGTCGGGCGCAAGGGAGGCTATGGCAACGTCGTGGTTGTGCGCCATACCAATGGGTATGAGACTTTGTACGCACACCTGTCGGGATTCAGCCAGGGCGTACGGCGCGGAAAGCGCGTGGCCCAGGGAGAAATCATCGGCTTCGTTGGCACAACAGGATTGGCCACCGGCCCGCACCTGCACTACGAATTCCATGTCAATGGTGTGCATCAGAACCCGATGCGGCTCGCAATGCCTCCCGGACCGCCTATCACTGCACAGTTGCGACCGACCTTCGACGAATTCGCCCAACCCCTCTTTGCGCGGCTGGACATGCTGCGCAATACCGATCTCGCTCGCCTGGATTGAGTTCCTTCGACGGCATCTGCCGTCTCCCCTGACGACTGCCTGCTAGACTTCCTGTCCATGGCGAGCGCAGAACATTACATCGGTCTTATGTCCGGGACCAGCCTTGACGGTGTGGATGCTGTATTGATCGATTTTTCCGATGGTGGGCATCGGATCATTGGCGAGGTCTTTTTGCCTTTTGAAAAATCGCTTCGCGCCAGACTGCTGGCTATCAATGATACTCAATCCGATGAAATTCATAAGGCGGCGGTGCTCGGAAACGATCTGGCGCATATCTACGCGAAGGCTGTGCGCAAACTGCTGCGCAAGACGCGCGCGAGTTCCGCCGATGTGCTGGCCATCGGCTGCCACGGCCAAACTATCCGGCATCGCCCAGATGCCCGATATACGATCCAGCTTGGCAACGGCGCTTTGTTGGCGGAGCTGACCCGTAATATCGTGGTTTGCGATTTTCGCAGTCGCGACATTGCTGCAGGGGGCGAAGGCGCACCATTGGTCCCCGCCTTCCACCAAGCGGCGTTTGCTCATTCGTCGATCCATCGAGTCATCGTCAACATCGGTGGCATTGCCAATGTGACCGATCTAAGTTCAGGTGCAGCTCAGGGATTTGATACCGGACCGGGCAATATGTTGATGGACGCCTGGATCCAACTGCATCTTGGCAAGCCATTCGACCAGGATGGCGCGTGGGCAAAAAGCGGACGCTGCCTGGACGAACTTCTGCATGCGCTTCTTGGACATGAGTACTTTTCCCGGAATCCCCCCAAGAGCACGGGCCGCGAGCTTTTTAATCTCGTCTGGCTAGAAAAACATCTTTCCGGCAAAGAAAAACTCCGTGACGTTCAGGCGACCCTCGTTGAACTGACAACTATCAGCATCGCTCGCGCCGTCGATTCGCATTGCGGCGGTGTGAAGGAGCTCTATGTATGCGGGGGGGGTGCTGCAAATTCGGTATTGATGTCGCGACTTGCTGCCGCACTTCCCGGCGTGCCCCTCGCAACAACCGCGAAACTTGGTATCGATCCCGACTGGGTGGAGGCTTGCGCGTTTGCCTGGCTCGCCCGTCAGGCTCTGCTATTGCAGCCCGGAAATCTTCCTTGCGTAACCGGCGCAACGGGTCCGCGAATTCTGGGCGCAATTTACCCGGCGTAAAAAACAAAAGGACGGCATTTAGTGCCGCCCTGCGCGATTTTCCTGAATTTCCCTTATGCGGAAAACGAAGATCCGCATCCGCAAGTAGAGCTGGCGTTCGGGTTCTTGATCACGAATTGCGCGCCTTCAATGCTTTCCTGATAGTCGATTTCCGCACCGACCAGATATTGATAGCTCATCGCATCGATCAGAAGCGTTACACCGTTTTTCTCCATGGAGGCGTCATCTTCATTCGTTTCCTCGTCGAAGGTAAAGCCGTACTGAAAACCCGAACAGCCTCCGCCCGTGACGAACACGCGCAACTTGAGGCCGGGATTTCCCTCCTCGTCGATCAGTTCCTTCACTTTCTTTGCCGCGTTGTCCGTAAACAGCAGCGGCGACGGCATTTCAGTTACGGCGTTCATTGACTGCTCCCAATGTGAACCCAGCACAATTCATTATCTGGCGCTGGCACCAGCCGGTCAATCGCCGCCAGACCCTTTCAGCGACACGACTTTCTGGGCTTTTTCGTCATCCTTGTGCACCAACCGGCCTTGCACCACTGCGCCCAGCTGAATTTCCAGCGTCCGATAGTGCACATCTCCTGTGACATTGGACTTGGGCTGCAGTTCGACATACTCGGAACCATGAACCGGTCCGATGACTGTGCCATTGATAACGGCATGAGAAACCCTTATCTCCCCTTCAATTTGGGCCTTTTCGCTCAAAACCAAGGTGCTGGGCTGATCATCGGCGGTCAATACGTTTCCGCGTACCCGCCCATCCACGCGCAAGCCACCGCTGAAAGAAATGTTACCTTCGACGATCGTTCCCACGCCGACCAAGCTGTCTATGCGGTTTTGTGGTTTTGTGGTTTTTGCTCCGAACATGGCATTACTCCGCTCAAGACAGGCTCACGCTCTGTGTCGACACCGGCGCAGGATTGCCGGTTTCGAGCACGCGAACCTGTACTTTCTTAATGACAGCGCCGGGAGGCACTAGAAATGTCCCCTCGACGCGCTGATAGAACTTGAATGCCAAATTATACGCTTGGCTCCCTTCGTCGCCCTTGGGAAGGCTGATGACCTCCGATTTTCCGTCTTGTTCGAAATCGACAATAAACTGCAGGCGTCCGCGAAAATCCTTCACCCGTTGCTTGGATTGCGCGATTAAAAGACGATAGCGATATTCTCCGGGTAGCGCGTCCGGCTCTACGCGGAATCGGTTGATACTGATGCCCCCAGCCTCGCCCCCGGATGCCATCAGCGTCTGGAAAAAGGCCAGATCCTCCTTTAGCAGAGCATTTTCTTCAGCAAGATTGTGGATCTGTCCGGACAGGTTTCCATGCGTTGCCAATTCGATTTGCAATTGGCGCTCAGCGGCCGCGATCTCGCGCCTTAACGCCGCGTTTTCAACCTGAAGCTTGGAATTCACATCTTCCAGATGGCTTTTCTGTCGCTGTGCTTCGCTGTTGTCGAATCCAGCATATAGCCGGCCAAAATCATAGGTCAGCCAACCCACACCAACTACCGCGCCGGCAAAAACTGCGACTGCCAGCCAGCGCCAGTACCATGGCACATGAGTATGAATCGCAACTCTGGGAGCGGCGATTCCGAAGCGGCGCTTAATGACCCGGATCAGCGTCACGGCAAAAGCGGTACGTGTTCCAAGCCCATGGTCTCCGGCAGCCCGAACATCAGATTCATATTCTGTACCGCCTGCCCGGCGGCACCCTTCACCAGATTGTCGATGACTGAAAGTATCACCACCGTATCGCCGCCACCCGGACGATGCACTGCGATTCTGCAATCGTTGGCGCCCCTGACCGAGCGCGTATCGGGATGACTCCCCGGGGGCAGCACATCGACAAATGGTTCGGCTGCATAGCGCTTTTCGTAGAGCGCCTGCAGATCGACATCCCGGGTCAATCGCGCGTAAAGCGTCGCGTGAATGCCACGAATGGCCGGCGTAAGATGTGGCACAAAGGTTAAGCCGACCTTCTTTCCCGCCGCGCGGCTCAGACCCTGGGAGATCTCGGGCAGGTGCCGATGTCCCGGCACGCCGTAGGCCTTGAAATTATCCGATGCCTCCGCAAACAAAATGTGCACTTCGGCTTTCCGCCCCGCGCCGCTGACGCCCGATTTTGCATCGGCAATCAAGTGGGAATCGTCTACAACTCCGGCCTCGATTAACGGCAGAAATCCAAGTTGAACTGCGGTCGGATAACAGCCTGGATTGGCGATTAGCCGTGCTTTGGCGATTTGTTCCCTGTTCACCTCGGGAAGGCCGTAAACAGCCTCGGAAACGAGGTCCGGACAGGTGTGAGTCATGCCATACCACTTTTCCCATTCGGCGATGTCCTTGATGCGAAAATCCGCCGCGAGATCGATTACGCGAACGCCGGCTTTGAGCAGCGCGGGCGTTTCGGCCATCGCAAGGCCGTTGGGTGTCGCGAAAAACACGATGTCGCATTTCTCGAGACCGGCTGCAGCCGGATCGGAAAAGCTGATGGTCACGCGATGGCGCAGACTGGGGAACAAGTCGGCAACCGGCGTCCCCGCCTCCTTGCGTGACGTGATAACCGCCAGCTCGACTTCTGGGTGCGTTGCAAGAATCCGAAGAAGCTCTACGCCGGTATAGCCGGTACCTCCGACAACGCCAACTTTTTTCATTTTGACCAATGACTTAAATGAATTTTCATGATATAGCCTGATAACATCATGATGCAAATAAAAAAGCCGCCTAATGGCGGCTTTTCCTTGATTCGTGGCACTAGCGCTTGGAAAACTGCTTACGGCGCCTTGCCTTATGAAGACCAACTTTCTTGCGCTCTACCTCTCTTGCATCCCGGGTAATCAGCCCCGCCTTGCTGAGCACCGGCTTGAGCGATGCGTCGTAGTCGATCAATGCTCGCGAGATGCCATGTCGCACCGCACCGGCTTGACCCGACTCCCCACCACCATCAACGTTAATCAGAATGTCGAAGGTATCGAGGTGATTGGTCAATACCAAAGGTTGACGTACGACCATGCGACCGGTCTCGCGCGAAAAAAAATCATCGACCGGCTTGTCATTGACGATTATCTTCCCTTTACCGGGCTTGATGAATACACGTGCAACCGCGCTCTTGCGGCGGCCGGTGCCATAGTTGTACTGGATTGCCATGTAATTCCCTAAACGTTGAGAGTTTGCGGTTGCTGCGCCGAATGTGGGTGGTCAGACCCTGCATACACCTTCAGCTTTTTCAACATCGCGTAACCAAGTGGCCCCTTTGGCAACATGCCTTTTACCGCCTTTTCCAGCACGCGTCCGGGGAAACGAGCATGCAATTTGGAATACGTCGCGCTATAGATGCCGCCCGGGTAGTTGGAGTGGCGGTAGTACACCTTCTGCTCAGCCTTGTCGCCCGTTACACGAAGCTTTTCGGCATTGACGACGACAATGTAGTCACCGGTATCGACGTGCGGAGTAAAGGTCACCTTGTGCTTTCCGCGCAGTCGTTTGGCGATTTCGGAGGCGAGGCGCCCCAATACTTTGTTGGTGGCATCGACCACAAACCAGTCGCGCTTTACCTCATGGGATTTGGCTGAAAACGTCTTCATGGCGGGTGTTTCGCGTCAGGTCGTTAACGAAAGCCGCGTAGTGTAGTTGAACGCTCCATCGCTTGTCAATCCAGGTTTTCCAACCCAAGTAGCGGATTCCTAAGCATTTATGGGCAAGTTATGCAGCCAGTCCGTCAATGCATTGACGACGGCATCGCCGCGGGACCCTCACTGGCTTAAGGGGCATGGGCGCTTTAATGACAAGGCCATTTAGGGAATAATGCGCTTCCTTACGCAGCCACTCTCCCGTCCGTTTCATCTTATGCGCAAGCTTTGGCTCATATTTTCACAAGCCGTTACCATCAGCCTCGCCGCGCTTTTTGTCGTCGTCACGCTGAGGCCCGATCTCGTTTCGTGGTCTGGGCATAGCGGTGGAATCGTCACTGTTCGCGAAGCAGTGGAGGGACCCGGAGATCGACCAAATTCCCTTTCGCTTAGTCCTGCCGCGAAGAAGGCGATGCCCTCCGTCGTCAACATCTTTACCAGCAAAGACGTCAAGGTCCCGCGACATCCTTTCATGGACGATCCGTTGTTCAGGCGCTTTTTCGGCGACCAACTCGACGGCGATACGCAGCACAGCTCCAGTCTCGGATCCGGCGTGATCGTCGGACCGGAAGGCTACATATTGACGAACCATCATGTCGTCGAGGCGGCGGACGAAATCGAACTTGCGCTCGCCGATGGTCGCAAGGCCCCGGCTAAGGTCGTTGGAACCGATCCTGAAACCGATCTGGCAGTCCTTAAAGTGGACATCTCCGGACTGCCCGCCGCGACATTCGGCAATCCGGACAAACTTTCCATCGGCGATGTGGTCCTTGCCATCGGCAATCCGTTCGGCGTCGGGCAGACGGTTACGATGGGCATCGTCAGCGCGCTTGGACGCAGCCATCTCGGTATCAGCACCTTCGAAAATTTCATTCAAACGGACGCGGCCATCAATCCCGGTAATTCCGGCGGCGCCCTCGTCGACGCCACCGGTAACCTCGTTGGCATCAATAGCGCGATCTATTCACGCAGTGGTGGCTCATTAGGCATCGGCTTCGCCATTCCCGCCAATCTGGCCCGACAGGTGATGGAACAAATCGTGCGCACCGGATCGGTAACGCGCGGATGGATCGGAGTGGAAGTGCAGGACATTTCTGCGGAACTGGCCGAATCGTTCAAGCTTTCAAACCCACGCGGTACGTTAATCGCGGGAGTATTGCGCGGTGGACCGGCAGACCGGGCAGGAATCAAGCCTGGGGACATCCTCGTATCGGTCGAATCGAGCCAGGTTCTCGATTCGACCAGCATGCTCAATCTGGTTGCCGCCCTTGAGCCTGGGAAACAAACCACGCTGAAAATCCTTCGCAACCGGAATGAGATGTTAGTGAAGGTAAGTGTTGGCAAGCGCCCGCGTCCCAACCGTCGCAACGAACTCGAGTAGGCATAGTCCCCGAAGGCCGGTTCAGCTTGACGAATCCGATTGCGTTTCCTCGGCAACGGGCTTGGAAATCCATTGCGATACGAATATCCCCAGTTCGTAAAGAATCCATAGCGGAACGGCGAGCATCACCTGGGAAACCACATCCGGTGGAGTGAAAATCGCGCCGACCACAAATGCGCCGACGATCATGTAAGGGCGTATTTCCTTGAGCGTCTTGACGCTTACCAAGCCCATCCGCACCAGGATCACTACTGCGATCGGCACTTCGAAGGTCACGCCAAACGCCAGGAACAAGCTCAATACGAAATCCAGGTACTTGCCGATATCCGTCATGACCGCCACGCCTTCCGGCGCGACCGATACCATGAAGTGAAATACCACCGGGAAAACCAGGTAATACGCGAATGCCATGCCGCAAACGAACAGCAGCGTACTCGTGATAATGAGGGGGGCGACGAGCTTCCTCTCATGCACATACAGTCCCGGGGCAATGAACGCCCAGATTTGATAGAGCAGGTAAGGCAATGCGATAACAAAAGCGGCCATCATCGTTACTTTTACGGGAACGAAGAACGGCGCGGTTACTTCGGTCGCTATCAACTTTCCGCCGGCCGGCATCGAAGCGATCATCGGCTGCGCAAGCAACGCATACAAGTCGCGTGCCCACGGAAACAGGCAAATAAATACGAGCAGCAACGCGAGCACGCAACGTAGCAAGCGATCGCGCAACTCGATCAGGTGCGACATGAATGAATCTGGCTCGGCCATCGTTTGTTGGGATCGGTCGCGGGAAAAGGCGGAAGGGATCCGGCTGACAGTCAGGCCGGTTTGTCGTTCTTAGACTGCGTTTCAGGCTGGGACGGTGACGCATCCGGTGGTTCGGTAGCCGGTACTGTTTCTTCGGGGCCTGTGACGGGATTTTCCGAATCCGGCGTTGCAGAGGGAACTAACTGGATTCCAGTTACGGGTGCAACTGCCGAATCGACCTGTTTTTGCACTTCCGCGCCTGCCTGCTTGACCTCGCTGTCGATGTAATTGACCTGCGCGGTGACCGACTGCTCGATCGAACGCGCCGCATCTTGCATCGTCGCCTTCAGGTTTCGCAATTCTTCCAATTCAATTTCACGGTTGATATCCGACTTGACTTCGGATACATAGCGCTGCAGCCGCCCGAACAGGTTGCCGACTGTTTTCGCCACGCGCGGCAACCGCTCCGGGCCGATCACGATGAGCGCGACAACACCAATGACGAAGATCTCGGCGGCACTGAAATCAAACATGACCGTAGCCGGAAATAAAGCCCTCGATCAGCTCTTGGTCTTTTGCTTCACTTCGCCTTCAATTGTCTGCCCGGTTTCCGCGGTGTCCAGCCGTGCGGCTGGCTTGTCATCCTCGGCGCTCTTCATGCCCTCTTTGAAGCCCTTAACCGCACCACCCAGGTCCGAGCCGATGTTGCGCAGTTTCTTGGTGCCGAAAATCAACAGCACAACCACCAGAACGATTAGCCAATGCCAAATGCTGAATGAACCCATCTTTTGTACTCCTGAATCAAAATATTTACGTTGAGCGCTGGATCATTCCCGGCAGCGGATCCTTGCCGCCGAGCACATGCATATGCACATGAAATACGTCCTGCCTGCCGACCCGCCCCGTATTGACGACCGTGCGAAACCCGTCCGTCGAGCCTTGCTCAAGTGCCAATCGGCCCGCAAGCACCATCATCTTTCCCAGCACCATCTGGTGACGATCCTGCACATGATGAAGAGATTCCACGTGTTCCTTGGGAATCAGCATGAAATGCACTTTTGCCACCGGATTGATGTCATGGAAGGCAAGTATTTCTTCGTCTTCATAAATCTTGCGGCTGGGAATCTCGCCCCGGACAATCTTGCAGAATATGCAGGTTTCGACTGGCGTATTCATGCGTGTTCGCTCAGGCAGAGTTCTCGTTCCACTGCGCTTTGTCACTCATCGAATCATCACGTGCGCGATTTTTTCTCATCGATTCCCGATATACCCTCGCGGCGTTCCAATTCCGCAAGCACATCGTCGGGACCGAGACCATGCCACGCCAGCATGACCAGACAGTGAAACCAAAGATCGGCCGTCTCGCAAATGATATGAAGTTTATCACCGTCCTTCGCCGCAAGCAGGGTCTCGACCGCTTCTTCGCCGATCTTCTTCAGGACGGCATCGTGGCCTTTTGCGAACAGACCGGCCACATAGGAATCGGCCGGATCAGCCCCTTTGCGTGATGCGATGGTCTGCGTGAGGCGACGAAGAATGTCCGCATTTATCATGGCTTCGGTTCGTAGATTTTTTCGGGGTCTTTGAGGACCGGTTCAACTTCCAGCCACGTCCCATTTTCGAGTTTGCGAAAAAAGCAGCGTCCGTGGCCGGTATGGCAGGCGATTCCCCCCATTTGCTCCACCTCGAGCATGATTACGTCGCTGTCGCAGTCGAGCCGGACTTGCCTGATCAGTTGCACGAAGCCCGACTCCTCGCCCTTGCGCCACAAGCGCTTGCGCGAGCGCGACCAGTATACCGCGTGGCCGGAACGCACCGTTTCCGCCAGTGCTTCGCGATTCATCCACGCTGTCATCAGCAGCCGGCCGGTCCCGACCTCCTGCGCGATGGCCGGGATCAGGCCCTGGGAATCGAAAACCACCTGGTCAAGCCACGACTCGCTCACAATCTGACCTCGATATTGTTCTGCGCCATGAACTGCTTAGCCTGCTGCACGGTAAACTCGCCGTAATGAAAAATACTCGCTGCAAGCACCGCATCGGCCTTGCCCACGAGTACGCCATCAACCAGATCCTGGAGACTCCCAACCCCTCCACTGGCGATGACCGGTATCTCCAGGGCTTCAGAGAATGCGCGAGTGATCTCCAGGTCGAAGCCGGCCTTGGTACCGTCGCGATCCATGCTGGTAAGCAGGATTTCGCCGGCCCCTGCAGCCTGCATGCGCTTGCCCCACTCCACGGCATCCAGTCCCGTTGAACGGCGGCCGCCGTGCGTAAACACCTCCCAGCGCAATGGTGTCGATCCGGGGACCCGCCTGGCGTCCACCGCAACCACGATGCACTGCGATCCGAATCGTCCGGCCGCCTCTTCGACCAGCCCGGGATTCTGTACGGCGGACGTATTGATACTGACTTTATCGGCGCCGGCGTTAAGCAAGCGGCGCACGTCGTTGACTTCACGTACGCCCCCGCCAACAGTAAGCGGGATGAAAACCTGGGCTGCGACCTGCTCGATGATTTCGAGAATCAGTCCACGGTTGTCAGAGCTCGCGGTGATGTCCAGGAAAGTGAGTTCGTCTGCGCTCTGTTCATCGTATCGGCGGGCAATTTCGACAGGATCGCCGGCATCCCGCAATTCGACGAAATTGACTCCCTTGACGACCCGCCCCTCAGTAACGTCGAGACAGGGAATAATGCGCTTGGAAAGGCCCATGGCGAAAAGGTTTACGAGAAGCAAGAGTGGATTTGGAGCAAAATGTTTTCGGACGATCTGGCCGAGACGCCTGGAATGCTTTGGCCGGGATCGCGCTGGTCGAGGCAGCGCCACGAATGCGCTAGGCCTGTCCTTCCTTCTTCTGGGCATTCTCTCCCGCTATCTTGTCCGCAAGCTTCTGCGCTTGCGTGAAATCCAGCGTTCCTTCGTAAATTGCCCGGCCGGTGATGGCGCCTAAAATGCCCTCCCCTTCCGCATCGCATAACGCCTTCACGTCCTTCAGGTCGGTAATACCGCCGCTGGCAATGACCGGAACCGATAATTCGCGGGCCAAATCGACTGTCGCCTTGATATTGACGCCACTCATCATCCCGTCGCGCCCGATATCGGTATAGATGATCGCTTCGATACCGAGATCCTGGAATTTTTTCGCCAGATCCAACACGTCGTGCCCCGTTACTTTCGACCAACCTTCCACCGCGACCTTGCCATTCTTCGCATCCAGCCCAACCATAATATGCCCGGGAAAGGCGTAGCAGGCGTCGTGCAGGAAACCGGGCGTTTTCACCGCGGCGGTGCCAAGAATGATGTAGGCAATGCCGTCATCAAGATAACGCTCGATTGTATCGAGATCGCGGATACCGCCGCCAAGTTGGACCGGAATATCTCCCCCGATTGCTTTGACGACAGCTTTTACCGCTTCCTCGTTCTTGGGCTTTCCGACAAACGCACCGTTGAGGTCTACAAGATGCAGGCGGCGCGCGCCCTTGGCAACCCAGTGCTTTGCCATTGCGCCAGGGTCCTCCGAAAAAACGGTGGCGTCCGCCATTAAACCTTGCTTCAAACGGACGCAATGTCCGTCTTTGAGATCAATTGCCGGGATGATCAACATGGTTTGAAATCGATTCGCCTCGCCGACCGAACGT
>JANMYN010000245.1:0-4899 GCA_031382195.1 Betaproteobacteria bacterium | reverse complement strand
CACGAGGCGCTGAACTGGCTCATGGTGCTGGTGGTTGCATTGCACGTAGCCGCGGCACTGAAACACCACATCATGGATCGCGATGACGTGCTGAAGCGCATGCTGCCTTTCCTCAAACTACGGAGTGCCTCAAAATGAGATCGCATGCGCTCTTGCCGTTCCTCGCCCTGATGAGCCTTTGCGCGGCGGCGAATGCCGGAAATATCGATTACGCCAAAAGCGAAATCTCTTTCGTCTCAAAACAGATGAATGTTCCGGTCGAAGGCCGCTTCAGGAAATTCACGGCGCAGATCGTTTTTAATCCAGGCCAACTCGCGTCATCCAAAGCCGAGATTGCTGTCGATCTGGCAAGCATCGATACCGGCAGCACCGAAGCCGACGAGGAGGTCGGCAAGAAGGGATGGTTCAACACAAGTGCTTTCCCGACCGCGAAGTTTATTTCGAGCGTAGTCACGCAAAGGGGCCCGGATCGCTACGAGGCGAGGGGAAAACTTTCCATCAAGGGCATCGGCCAGGACGTAGTGGCTCCATTCACCGTAAAGCGCGTCGGCGAAGCCGTGACTTACGAAGGCGTATTCAAGATCAAGCGACTGGCGTTCAAGATCGGGGAAGGCATCTGGTCGGACACCGACACGGTAGCCGACGAAGTGCAGGTGAAATTCCGCATCGTCGCCACAGGCAATAAATAGGGTTACTGCGCCCTCGCTCGCCGGCGATCGCGGCGGGCAACGTTTTATCGGCAGCACTGTTTCACCAGCAGCATTTTTCAACCAGCAAAGGAGATGACTTTGAAGACCCAGCTTGCAGCATTCCTGATCACCGCGGCGTTCGCACTGCCGGCAACCGCCGCCGATTCCTACAGCGTCGATCCAGATCACACCTATCCCAATTTCGAGATCAACCACCTCGGCTTTTCAACGATGCACGGCCGCTTTGGAGCGACCACCGGCAAGATCGTGCTCGATACCGCGGCAAAAAGCGGCAGCATCGACATCACGATCGACGCCACTTCGATCAACACCGGCCATGTCAAGCGCGACACCCACCTCAAGAGCGAAGAATTTTTCAATGTCGGCAAGTTCCCCACGCTGGCTTATAAGGCGACCAAGCTGAATTTCAGCGCGGACAAACTGACCGGCGCCGACGGCGAACTGACGCTGCTCGGCGTGACCAAGCCGGTGAGCCTCGCGGTAACCGCCTTCCACTGTGGGCCGCATCCAATGAACAAGAAGCAGATGTGCGGCGCAAACGCGACGGCAACCATCAAGCGTAGCGAATTCGGATTGAGCACCTACGTGCCGGCAGTCGGCGACGAAGTCAAGATCACCATCGAAGTGGAAGCACTCAAGGATTGATCGCGCCCCCGGCCTGAAAGCGAACGGGCGGCTCTTGCCGCCCGTTTTTCATGCTGGCTTCGGTTTCCTAATCGAGGAAAAAGCGCACCCCGACTTCAAATTTCCAGACATAGACTTGCGGCAGGTCGTCTCCGAACAGCCGGACGCCGGGTCGAACCCAGACGGCGGTATCACGGTTCACGAACCGGCCGATTTCCGCTTCCAGCATCATTGCCGCCGTGTCCGCGCGCTCGTGGTCCACGATAAGCTGCGGTTCGACGACGGTATAAGTCAGACTCGGCCAGCGCGTCAGAAACGCAGACTTGATACTGGTGTAGTGCACGTTGCGGCGCGCGTCGTCGCCACCGAGCGTGACGAATTGCTGAAGAAACGGGTATACGACGGAGTTATATTGCGGCAGATCGAAGGAAGCGAAAATCAGCGGCGCGATCACGTTTTTCCCTCCCCCCAGCACATCCTTCGTCGCCGTATTCAGGATGAGTTCAGTGCCGGCCACGATTGCAAAGCCCGACCCGCGCGCAACGCGATAACTGGCCCGGAACAGGAGGTCCCCGATACCGGACTGGGTATCGTTGTTCTGCTTTCCGGAATCGGTGAAAACTATTGGCGTTTCGACACGAAAAGATAGAGCGGGATTCGCCGAAAAATCCACCCTCGGCACGATCATGTAGACGGTAGCGCCGCTGTGCAGTTTCTGAAATTCGTCGCGAAATTCGATGCGAGACGCCCTGAACTGCGCAGGTTGATCGCGCTGGGGAGCCGCATCCGCGCCGGACGCGGTTTCGACTTGCGCGATGGCGGAACCAGAACAGCAGAATCCCGCTGCAAGTATCAGGATACATGCAAATAGAACATGGGCGCGGAGACGGTGTCGGTTGATGCTGATCGTCGGGTGGACCCAAGTACGGCGCGAGTCGCCATGAAAGCCGACGCAGAAGCAGAGATCCGAAAAGAATGTGCCCGAGAATAGAGTTTGGCGCCGCGACCCGGTCATTCGCAGACGCCCGGCGCCGCCTCTTTGCACTCCACCCGGCTGTGGTCCGGATTGGACACGCAGTGGTACAGCGTGTTTTTACACTTCGCGCACCACACCGTAGTCGAACCTTCGCGAGAATAGCGGCTCTTGACTATATCCACTCCTATCGTGCGGCAACCGGTCGCTGCAGCGGTTAGCGCGCTCTGGGTCTTGCAGCCGGACAGGATACAGGCGACCACCACGAGAATGACGACTCGAAGATTCATGAACCGATAAGGGATGCCAATGTCGTGGAAGTCAGACAGCGCAGCCGGGGAATCCTCGGCCGGAGGCGCGTGCTTTCAATTGTGAATATAACTTTCCAGCTGCTTGATAACGAATTCCTTCTCGGAGAGCATTTCCTTCACCACATCGCCGATGGAAATTACGCCGATGACTTTTTTGTGCTCCAGCACGGGCAGGTGACGGATACGCTTGTCCGTCATCAGGCCCATGCAGTCCTCTATCGTCTGTTCCGGACTCACGCATACGACCTTCTCGGTCATGGGCTCCCGAACGGGCGTGTCACTGGAAGCCTTGCCCTGCAGCACAACCTTGCGCGCATAATCGCGCTCGGAAAATATACCCACCAGATGCCCATCGTCGATCACCATGACGGCGCCTACCTCCTTTTCCGCCATCACCTTCAGCGCTTCCAGCACCGTAGTGGACGGCGTGACGGAGACCACGCTGTAGCGTTTTGACTCCAGGAGTTGCTGAACGGTTTTCATTTTTTTCTCCCTCGGGAGACAGTCCTGACGATAACCCGTTATCGTTCTTGTTAGGCCAGTTTAGCCCAGCGGTGATACTTGTCAACGCGCCAATTCGCGAGTCCGTTGCGGCAGGCGGATCGGCTTACGGTGACGGTGCGGTGACGCTCTCCGCGGCTGGCGCTCAGGCCGTCGTGCCGCGCCGCTTTTTCGCCCACACGATAGTCTGCGCTTTCACCGGCAGCGGTGCTGCGCCGTGCTTGACCAAGGTCTTGTCCAGTTCCGTGCCGGCATCGTCCGCCAGTGCGGCCACGCGCGCCGCGCGAATGGCTTCGGCTCGCGCTTCTGGCCCCAATTGCCCGCCGACCGCCAAATGGTCCAGCACGTGCAGCAGGTTGTCCTTGCCGCGATCGTTGGTGCTGCCGTAACCTTTGACGAGACGGCCGCACAGTGCAATCTCATGGCCGAGTTGCCACGAATTGCGCGCGCCCTGCTCGACCGCCGTCAGCCAGCGTTCGATCATGGCCTGCTCCTGCGCGAACCGGCTGCCGCGCTTGCGCAGCCATTTCAGACGGGCGAGCAAGCGCAGCGCGACGAAACCCGAGATGGTATGGACGCCGACCTTGAGCGGCAGCGCGAGAGCGGTTTTGCCGTTGTGCTGGCGGCGCCTGTCCCAGCCCACCAGTGCACGGGCCCAGGTCCGGGGCAGCAGCGCCGCGAATTCCGGCACGCCCGGCTTGAAGTGATCGTAGATGCGCACCAGATCATCATCCGCGGCCTTGACTTCCCGCCTCACGCGTGCAAAGCGGCTGGCGCGGCATTTCAGGTCGGCCACGCGCACGATGTCGTCGAAGGCCATCCATAGCGCGAGATAACGCGCCGTCTCGCTGGTGATCGCGAAAGCGTGCTCGCCCGACGGATCGCCCGCTCGTTCCGCTTCGAGAATCCGCTTCATGCGCTCAACGTAGAGTTCGGCGTAGTCGCGATCCTGATACTCGAGCATGCGCGCGTGCCCTGCGGCCAGCATCGCATGCGCCATCTGCGGGAAAGTGCGGGCAAGATCAGCCGGCAATTCGACAGCCGTCGGCGCCACGGAAATTGCCGGCGATTGCGCTGCGCTCCCCCGGCCTACGATTTCGAACGCGCGGGCAAATCCCCGCAGGCTCGGCTCGACCCCTTTTCCGGATCGCCGGATAGTTTGTTCGTAGGCTTCGCGCGAAAACGGCAGCGCGCCGCTGCCCGCGATTGCGCCGAACAACACCGCGCTCAACACCGTTGCGGTTTCCTGGGCTACTGCCGACATGTCGAAGATGCGGGCGCCATGGCTGTACTGCTGCAACACCTTCAGCAATTCCGCTGAGGAGGCGCGTCCGTCCGCAAGCTGTAATTTCTCGGCGGTCGTCAACGTGCGCGAGTTGGAGCTCACCACCAGCGTGCGATCCGCGCAAGTCATGCCGTTGCCGATGTGGCGCACCGTTTCCAGCAATTCAGAAGAGACCAGTACATCGAGCGCGCCCGCCACGGGATACAGGCTGAACACCGGCTTGCGACCGCCCAGGTCCGCAACCGGCACCGGAAAGACTTCGAAGTAGTAGGTCGTCGAACCGGTGCGCTGAGCGACGCCCGGGATGGAGGTACTCTGCGCAGCGTAACCGCTGCGCGTTGCGGTTTCCACCAGCCATTCGGCGAGCACGCCGCCGCCCTCGCCGCCCAAGGCGCAGATCAGCAATGTGACCGGACGGCGCTCGGCGAGACTCACGGCGCCTGCAGCCAACGCAGCACCGAACCGCGCAATCCATCCAGCAGGCGCTCGTGCAAA
>JANMYN010000227.1:0-1683 GCA_031382195.1 Betaproteobacteria bacterium | reverse complement strand
CGGCGAATTCGGGGCGCTGCGCGCAGCGGCACGGGTTCATCGCGCAAGTCGTCTTCCTCGAGCTCCTTCAGCGTTTTCTGTCGCGCACCAGGACCGGTCGGCGGATTGCCGTCGTAGACCAGATACTCGCGTCGCTGCAGGTAGGAATCGCGCAGAAAGCTGTAACGGTCCATTGCCGCCGTATCGAGAAATTTCTCCGCTTCGAGCAGATTGGCGCGGGTATCGACAATGTCCAACCCCAGCAGAGCCCAGCGCGTTTCCGCATTGGGATTCCAGTAAGTCGGGCTGGCGACGAAGTCCACCGCCAGGCCGGGGGCGTCCCGCGCGCTGCTCGGTCCGAAGAGGGGCAGCACGAGATACGGTCCGCTGCCGACACCCCAATATCCCATCGTCTGGCCAAAATCTTCATTGCGGCGCTCGATGTTCAATTCCGAAGCCACGTCGATCAGCCCACCCAATCCGAAAACGAGATTGGTCGTGAAGCGGGCGAAATCCACGGGAACTTTGCTGCCCTTGAGTTGCAAGGCATCGTTCACCGTAGTGACGACCATGCCGAGGTTGTTGAAAAAATTCGTCACGCCCCGGCGCATGAGCTGCGGCACCATGGCGACATAGCCTTTGGCTACCGGTTTGAGCACTGCCTTGTCCACCCCGTGGTTGAATGCGTAGACCTTGCGATTGAACGCTTCCATCGGATCCCGAGGATCGGGACCCGCCGCGCATCCGCAGACAGCGAACGCTACCAGGAGCAGGGGAGTAAGCAGTCGCGCGGCCATGGAGTTTTTTGGCTGGATTATTCGGTGTTATTCGTCTGGAATTATAACCCGCTCCGGAAATGCGACATCACTTCTGTCCGGTGGTTTGCAAAAGCCGCTCGCTTGCCTCACGATTACTCCCTGCCGGCGCGCTTCATGCGGCCGTAAATCACCTGAAACCTCGAAGAAGGAAGACATTCATGGATCTCGGCTTGAAGGGTAAGACTGCTCTGGTATGCGCGGCCAGCAAGGGACTCGGCAAGGGTTGCGCATTTTCACTGGCGCGCGAAGGCGTCAACGTCACCATACTGGCTCGCGGCCGCGAGGCGCTCGAAGCGACTGCCGCTGAAATTCGCAAAGCCACTGGCGTTCAGGTTACCGTAGTCGTGGCGGACATCACCACCGATGCGGGCCGCAAGCAGGCGCTTGCCGCTTGTCCCAGCCCCGACATTCTGGTCAATAACGCCGGCGGTCCGCCGCCCGGGGATTTCCGCGATTTCACGCACGATATGTGGATTGCGGCCCTCGAGGCGAACATGCTCACGCCCATCGAACTGATCAAAGCCACGGTGGATGGAATGATCTCGCGCAAGTTCGGCCGCATCGTCAACATTACGTCCAGTGCGGTCAAGGCGCCGGTCGACATCCTCGGGCTGTCCAACGGCGCGCGCACCGGCCTTACCGGGTTCGTGGCCGGCATCGCCCGCAAGACCGTCGTTCACAACGTCACCATCAACAATCTTCTGCCTGGCATGTTCGATACTGACCGGCTCAAGAGCAGCAGCGTTGCCGCCGCCAAGATGCAGGGCAAGCCGGTGGAGGAAGTGCACGCCGCGCGCTTGAAAAGCGTTCCGGCCGGCCGCTTCGGCAACCCCGACGAATTCGGCGATGCCTGCGCCTATCTGTGCAGCCGGCAGGCAGGGTATAT
>JANMYN010000215.1:0-6421 GCA_031382195.1 Betaproteobacteria bacterium | reverse complement strand
CGCCAGGTCTTGCATTCCTCGACGAGGCCGGCCGGAATTTCGCGTTCCTCGTACTTCATCCCCTGGGACGCTTCGTCCCAGTAGATGGCCTTCATCTTGACCAGATCGACCAGGCCTTCGAATTTCTCCTCCGCGCCAATCGGCATCTGAATCGGTATCGGATTGCCCTTCAGCCGCGTTCTGATGTGATCGTAGGACTTGAAGAAGTCGGCGCCCTGGCGATCCATCTTGTTGATGAAGGCCAGTCGCGGCACTTTGTACTTGTTCGCCTGGCGCCAGACCGTTTCCGACTGCGGCTGCACACCGGCGACAGCGTCGTAGACCATGCAGGCACCGTCGAGCACCCGCATCGAGCGCTCGACTTCGATGGTGAAGTCCACGTGTCCGGGGGTGTCGATGATATTGATGCGGTGCTGGGGTTGCGTGCCGTCCATGCCTTTCCAGAAGCACGTCGTTGCCGCGGAAGTGATCGTAATGCCGCGTTCGCGCTCCTGCTCCATCCAGTCCATGATGGCAGCGCCGTCGTGGACCTCGCCGATCTTGTGCGACACGCCGGTGTAGAACAGGATGCGTTCGGTGGTCGTGGTCTTGCCGGCATCGATATGCGCGCTGATGCCGATGTTGCGGTAACGTTCGATAGGCGTGATGCGGGGCATGTGTTTTTCCGGATGTCTCGCACTTAGAACCGATAGTGGGCGAAAGCCTTGTTGGCCTCTGCCATGCGGTGCACTTCCTCGCGCTTCTTCATCGCGCCGCCGCGGCCTTCTGCGGCTTCGGCCAGTTCGCTCGCCAGACGCGCATCCATCGATTTTTCTGCGCGTTTGCGTGCGGCATCGCGCAGCCAGCGCATCGCCAGCGCATTTCGGCGCACCGAGCGCACTTCGACCGGAACCTGGTAATTCGCACCGCCGACGCGCCGGCTCTTCACCTCAACCATCGGACGCACGTTGTTGAGCGCCAGAGTGAAAACTTCCAGTGGATCCTTGCCGGTCTTCTTGTTGATTTGATCGAGCGCGCCGTAGACGATGCGCTCGGCGACCGATTTCTTGCCGCGCGTCATCAGCACGTTGACGAACTTGGCAAGCTCCTGGCTGCTGTATTTGGGATCCGGAAGCGTCTCGCGCTTCGGTACTTCTCTGCGTCGTGGCATAAGTCCTCAGTCCTTCAATTTTTTTCCCGCGATCAGGCGGCTTTCGGCCTCTTGGCGCCGTATTTCGAGCGGCTCTGCTTGCGATCCTTCACACCCTGAGTATCCAGGCTGCCGCGCACCATGTGGTAGCGCACACCAGGCAAATCCTTTACGCGGCCTCCGCGTATCAGCACGACCGAGTGCTCCTGCAAATTGTGGCCTTCCCCGCCGATGTAACTGATGACTTCGAAGCCATTGGTAAGACGGACTTTGGCGACTTTACGCAACGCAGAGTTGGGCTTCTTCGGCGTTGTCGTGTACACACGAGTGCACACGCCACGCTTCTGTGGCGATCTCGCCAGCGCAGGCACCTTGCTCTTGGTTTTCGGCGAAGTCCTCGCTTTTCGGACTAACTGATTGATTGTTGGCATTTTATACAGTCCTAAAAAACCCGGGACGGCGTCGCCGCCGTCCCTTGAGTGTGCTGCGTTCACCGCCGCTCCGGGATTGCCGCCGGAACGACGGGTAAAAAGACGGCAGATTCTAAGGGCCGTCGCCCAGAGTGTCAAGCAACCTGCTCGTCGCCAGCTGCGTCTGCGGTGGCTGCGGTGGCTGGCTCGGAGATAAGACTCTCCGCCCCAAACTGCTCTACCTGGCCGCGTGTACGCCGATTTTTGTGATAAGCCAGTCCGGTGCCGGCCGGAATCAGCCGGCCAACGATGACGTTCTCCTTGAGGCCCCGCAGGTCGTCCTTCTTGCCCATGATGGCCGCTTCGGTCAGCACGCGCGTGGTTTCCTGGAATGACGCCGCGGATATGAACGAGTCGGTCGACAGCGACGCCTTGGTGATGCCGAGCAACAAATATTCGTAAGTCACCGGCTTCTTGCCTGCGGAAACGAGCTTGTCGTTGACCTGCAGAACTTCGGAGCGCTCAACCTGCTCCCCTATGATGAACTCAGAGTCACCGATAGCCACGATCTGCACGCGACGCAACATCTGCCTCACGATCACTTCAATGTGCTTGTCGTTGATCTTGACGCCCTGCAGACGATAGACATCCTGCACTTCATCCGTGATGTAACGCGCCAGTGCCGCGACACCGCGCAGGCGCAGAATGTCGTGCGGATCGGCCGGACCGTCGACGATCACTTCGCCTTTGATCACCGCCTGGCCGTCGTGCGCCATCACATGCTTGTCCTTGGGGATCAGGTATTCGTGAGCGACGGCGTCCGGATCGGTGATCACCAAACGCTGTTTGCCCTTGGTGTCCTTGCCGAACGAGACGGAGCCGGTAACCTCCGCGAGCACGCCCGCATCTTTCGGCGACCTTGCTTCAAACAGTTCAGCCACTCGCGGTAGACCCCCGGTGATGTCACGGGTCTTGGACGTTTCCTGCGGAATGCGCGCAAGTACTTCACCGACACCAACCTGTTGCCCGTCCTTCACCGTAATCACAGAATGGATCTGGAAGGTTATGTTCACCGGAAGGTCGGAGCCAGGCAGCTTCACTTCCCTGCCCTTATCGTCGATCAGCTTGACGCTGGGGCGCAAACCCTTGACCTGTGCTGAACCACGTCGCTTCGGATCGATCACGACGAGCGTAGACAGGCCGGTCACATCGTCGATTTGGCGCGCAACAGTGACGCCTTCCTCGACGTTGTCGAACTTCACTCGGCCGGCATACTCGGTGATGATCGGCCGGGTATGCGGGTCCCAGGTCGCCAGCACCCTGCCGGCTTTGACCGGACTTCCATCGGCCATAAGCAGCGTGGCGCCATAGGGCACTTTATGACGCTCGCGCTCTCTGCCGTTGTCGTCCAGGATCAGGGCCTCGCCGGAACGCGAAATTACAATCTGCTCATTGCGGGCATTGGTCACGTAGCGCATCAACGGCGAGAATCGCGCCGATCCATTGGACTTGGATTCGATCTGACTTGCGACTGCGGTACGCGATGCCGCACCACCGATGTGGAACGTACGCATCGTCAACTGCGTTCCCGGTTCGCCGATGGACTGCGCCGCGATCACGCCGACCGCTTCGCCAACATTGACCATCTGCCCGCGGCCCAGATCGCGTCCGTAGCACTGGGCGCACAATCCGTAGCGCGTATCGCAAGTAAGCGGCGTACGCACCTTGACCTCGTCGATGCTTCGAGCTTCGATGTATTCTACCGCCTCTTCATCGAGCAGCATGCCTGCCGAAAAGATGACCTGGCTGCTCTCCGGATCGATGACGTCATTCGCGGCTACACGGCCCAGAATACGATCACGCAAAGGCTCGACCACTTCACCGCCTTCGATCAACGCCTTCATGGCCACGCCCTGGGTGGTACCGCAATCGTCCTCGATGACCACCAGATCCTGGGTCACGTCAACCAGCCTTCGCGTCAGATAGCCGGAATTCGCCGTCTTCAATGCGGTATCGGCCAGACCTTTACGCGCGCCGTGAGTCGAGATGAAGTACTGGAGCACGTTCAGGCCTTCGCGGAAATTTGCGGTGATCGGCGTTTCAATGATCGAACCGTCAGGTTTCGCCATCAGCCCGCGCATTCCTGCAAGCTGGCGAATCTGCGCCGCAGAACCACGCGCACCAGAATCCGCCATCATGTAGATGGCATTGAACGATTCCTGGGACATCGGGTTGCCTTTCTTGTCCTTCATCTGCGCCCACTCGTCTTTCTTCGAATCCCATTCCATGACGGGTTCCTGGCCGAGGCGCTCCATCATCGCTTTGGCGACCATATCGCCGGCGCGTCCCCAGATATCCACCACCTTGTTGTAACGCTCGCCCTGAGTCACGAGGCCGGAGGTGTATTGCGCCTCGATGTCCTGCACCTCTTTCTCAGCAGCCGCGATCAACTGCCCTTTCTCGGGCGGGATTTCCATGTCGTCCACGCAAATTGAGAGGCCGGCGCGCGTCGCATAGGTAAATCCGGTATACATGAGCTTGTCGGCAAAGATCACCGTTTCACGCAGGCCGCAGCGCCGGAAACCGGCGTTGATCAGCTTGGAGATCTCCTTCTTCTTGAGCGCCTTGTTGATCAGTTCGAACGGCAGCCCGGGCGGAAGAATTTCGGACAGCAGCGCGCGACCGACAGTCGTGTCGTAGCGGGTGATTTTCTCGGTGACGTTGTCGTCTGCGTCCTTCTGCAGTTCCTTGATGCGCACCAGCACTCGCGCATGAAGCTCGGCCTGCCTGTTGTCATAGGCCCGCTGCACTTCGGCTACGTCGCTGAAAATCATGCCTTCGCCACGCGCGCCGATTTTCTGCCGGGTCATGTAATAGAGCCCGAGCACGATGTCCTGTGACGGCACGATGATCGGCTCGCCGTTGGCTGGCGACAGAATATTGTTGGTCGACAGCATCAGCGTGCGCGCTTCCATCTGCGCTTCTAGCGACAACGGCACGTGCACCGCCATCTGGTCTCCGTCGAAGTCGGCGTTGAACGCCGCGCACACCAACGGATGCAGTTGAATGGCCTTGCCTTCGATCAACACCGGCTCGAATGCCTGGATCCCGAGACGGTGCAGAGTGGGCGCGCGGTTGAGCATCACCGGATGTTCGCGAATGACGTCTTCCAGGATGTCCCACACCACCGGGTTCTCGTTCTCGACCTCACGCTTGGCAGCCTTGATGGTGCCGGCAATCCCCATGATCTCGAGCTTATGGAAGATAAAGGGTTTGAACAGCTCCAACGCCATTTTCTTGGGCAGACCGCACTGATGCAGTTTGAGCTGAGGACCAACCACGATCACCGAGCGACCGGAATAGTCCACGCGCTTGCCCAGCAGGTTCTGGCGGAAACGGCCACCCTTACCCTTGATCATGTCGGCGAGCGACTTCAGCGGTCGCTTGTTCGCACCCGTCATCGCCTTGCCGCGACGACCGTTATCCAGCAATGAGTCGACGGCCTCCTGCAGCATGCGCTTTTCATTGCGCACGATAATTTCCGGGGCCTTGAGTTCCAGCAGGCGCTTGAGCCGGTTGTTGCGGTTGATCACCCGGCGATACAGATCATTCAGATCGGACGTCGCAAAGCGGCCACCGTCGAGCGGCACCAGCGGACGCAGCTCCGGCGGCAGTACCGGCAGCACTTCCATAACCATCCAGTCGGCCTTGATGCCCGACTTCTGGAAGCCCTCCATGACTTTCAGGCGCTTCGCGATTTTCTTGATCTTGGTTTCGGAGTCCGTTGCTTCCAGATCCTTGCGCAGGGTGTCGACCTCTTTATTCAGATCGAGGTGACGCAGCAACTCGCGCACACCCTCGGCACCCATGGCTGCCTGAAACTCGTCACCGAATTCCTCAACTTTCTCGATATAGGAATCTTCGGAAAGCAGGTCGCCGCGCTTCATCGGGGTCATCCCCGGATTGGTCACCACGAAAGCTTCAAAATAAAGCACGCGTTCGATATCGCGCAGAGTCATGTCGAGCACCATGCCGAGCCGGCTGGGCAGGCTCTTCAGGAACCAGATATGGGCCACGGGCGAAGCCAGTTCGATATGGCCCATGCGCTCGCGACGCACCTTGGACAGCGTAACTTCCACGCCGCACTTCTCGCAGATGACGCCGCGATGCTTGAGGCGCTTGTACTTTCCGCACAGACATTCGTAGTCCTTGACCGGACCGAAGATCTTGGCGCAGAACAAACCATCGCGCTCCGGCTTGAACGTCCGGTAGTTGATGGTCTCGGGCTTTTTCACTTCCCCGTAGGACCACGAACGGATTTTTTCGGGCGACGCCAGGCCGATCTTGATGGCATCGAACTCTTCTTCCTGTGTGACTTGTTTGAACAAATCGAGCAAAGCTTTCATTCACGACTCCTTAGCAGTGGGGTTGGCTACTGCCGGATCAATAACGGTCTAGGTCGATGTCGATCGCGAGCGAGCGGATTTCCTTCACCAGCACGTTGAAGGATTCCGGCATGCCGGCGTCGATCTTGTGTTCACCCTTGACGATGTTTTCGTACACTTTGGTGCGCCCGCCCACGTCGTCGGACTTGACGGTGAGCATTTCCTGCAGCGTGTAGGCTGCGCCGTATGCTTCCAGCGCCCACACTTCCATTTCGCCGAAGCGCTGGCCGCCGAATTGCGCCTTGCCGCCCAGCGGCTGCTGGGTGACGAGCGAGTACGGACCAGTGGAGCGCGCGTGCATCTTGTCGTCGACCAAATGGTGCAGTTTGAGTATGTGCATATAACCCACGGTGACCGTCCGGTCGAAATTCTCGCCGGTGCGCCCGTCGAACAGCGTCACCTGTCCCGACTTGGGCAGGCCTGCGAGCTCGAGCATG
>JANMYN010000167.1:0-2835 GCA_031382195.1 Betaproteobacteria bacterium | reverse complement strand
AACGAGGTCGCGGCCCTGGCCGGCATCTCCGCGTCCCGGGTATCGCAGATCCAAACCGAGATCGAGAAAAAAGTGATGCGTGATGGTATCGCAAGAGCGACGGACTATAAACTAAAGAATTGACCCTATTCCTGCTTGTTCCTGCGACTTCGGAAATCACTTGCATCGGGTACGCGCCGGCCCTGGCTACTGCCAGAATGGGAAAATCGGGATCGTTGGTCTTATTGTTGACTCGGTGGCTCATTACTCCTCTATCCAATACTCCCCGCTAGATTGTTGCATCAGCGACTTCGCTAGCGGCGCGCGCTCGCCACTACCCAGCACCTGGCCGCGAATGCCTTTGAACTTGCCGGTACCGCCTACGAAGTTCTCGACAATAGTAAACTTGACTATACGGCTGCCATCTGCGTTCGTCGTAGACTGCGCCGTGCCGGTAGCGCGGCTGAATACCTTGTTGCCGTCCTCCAACGTATATACGACGTAGCTGATGAACGGGCCGCTAAAGTTGATGTAATCGCTCATGCCGCGGCACAGACTCTCTTTCACTTTAACTCCGGCAAAAGCCAAGTCTTTATTTGGATAGTCGTAGTGAATCTCAAAGACGCGGACTTGGTGCCCCGACCTGTCATCTACGTCAATGGCGTACTGTTGCAGGTACTGAGTGTTGCTCGAGAGGACTCTGGAGATCGTGTACTTCTGTTGCGCCCAGGCATCGCTTGTCGCGAAAAGCGCGTTTGCAGCGACGAGTGTGACAACCAACGCCGTCAATCGAATTGCGCTCATGGCTTCCTCCTCCTATAACGTCAACTTGCAACGCCTAGTTACGGTAGGCGCATCCCGCTCGCGGTTCCTTGACCTCTCGGCGCGAGCCCAAGTCACGAGGCCCAACGATTTATACGTCAATGACGATACCTGACTCGGCAGACGGACGTCCAACCCGGGGTGCAAGCTGCCTAAGAATGTTCCAAAACACTTTTCCTTTGCGACTTTTGCATACCCCTCAAGGGCACCCGTCGAGCGGGTATTGAAAAGAGGAAAAGAAGGTGTTGAAAAGAACCATTGCGTTGAGGTGTAAGTTCTAGAGCTTGAGTCCTTTACCAGCACGCGCTGCATTCTGACTCGATCGGCTCGGCCTCAAGGCCGTGGAATCTTCGCCGACCATCGCGTTCAGGGGCAAGGAAAAACTCCAGGCCTTCACGGCAATCGGCATAGCGAAGGACAGACAGCCTCGTTCACGATCTGCCGAGCATTGCCCTCGTGATCCCACAACCCTGATCCTTCGCCGCGGGCGAATACCAGCGGCGGCCTGGTCGTGATCTCCATCAGAGTCTTCGCGGGAAAGTCGTCGAATTTCATGTTCCGAATCCTCTAAAGGAATGTCAGCCGCAGCGGCGCGCCAGAAACGCCGCCAGTGTTTCGGCGCAAGCATGGCCATGCGACAGCGGCAGCCCGTGCTTGGAATGGGCGAAGACCTGCAGCTCGGCGCCGGGAATCGCCGCGCGCATCGCCGCCATCACTTCCAGCGGAATGAAGGGGCTGGATTGCGGACTGAGCAACAGAGTCGGTACGATGATTTCGCCCAATCGCGGCGTCAGGTCGGCGCCGAGCAGGAGGTCCGCGAGGCCGAGCGTGGCGTCCATCGAGCAGGTTTCGTGCACCCGCAGATACCAGGCGTGCAACTTGGGATCAAGAGCACCGGGATGAAATCGTGACTCCATCAGCAACCTCGCCCAACCTACCTGCCCTTCCTGCGTGAGTACGTCGCGCCAGCCTGTGACGTTGGCGACGAGCCCGCCGCGCGCGGCGGCGTTGGAAAGCGTGAGGCTCAACAGCCGACGTGGCGCGGCGAGCGCGCAGGCGAGCGCCACGGTGCCGCCGATCGACTCGCCTACCAGATGGAAACGCTCCGCGCCCGCCGCATCAGCCACTTTCAGCAGGTCATCCACCAGCCCGTCGAAGGACCAGCGATAATCGCGCGGCGGCTGCGCCGAATTGCCGAATCCGCGCATGTCGAACCGCAGCAGGCGGTAGCGCGTGGACAGGACCGGCAGCCATGGCGCCCAGATATGGGTGTTGGCTGCGATACCGTGATGGAAAACGATCGTCTGCGGATTGTCGACCCACGCCGGCACTTCGTTGCAAAGATCGTAGTAGAGCGCACCGGAGCCGGTCTCGATCATCGGCATGATGAACGGCCTTTCAGTCGTAGACGGCCAGCGTCTTGCCGCGGGTCTCCGGCAGGAGCGCGACCACCAGAATCACCACTGCGAAGCCGACAATCGCCACGATGCCGATGGCCTTTCCCAGGGTGATCGTGCCGCTCAGGTAACCGACCAGCGGTGTGGCAAATGCGCTCATTCCGCGCCCGAAGTTGTAAACGAAGCCCTGCCCCGAGCCGCGCACCCGGCTTGGATACAGCTCTGTCAGGAACGGGCCGCAGCCGCTGAAATTGCCCGACACGAAAAAACCCAGCGGGAATCCGAGGAAGAGCATCAGCGTGTTACTGATCGGAATCTGCGTATATACGATAGCGATGAGCGCAGAGCCCGCGGCAAACAGGAAGAAGGTTTTCCTGCGCCCCAGAAAATCGGAGGCATAGGCCGCCGCCAGAAAACCGACGAAGGAGCCGAAGATCACCACAAAGGTGTAGACGCCGGTATTGAGCACCGACAGTCCACGTTCGGTTTTCAGGTAGGTCGGCAGCCAGAAAAATACCGCGAAGTAACCGGCCATCATGCCGGTGATCATCAGGCCGGTGAGCACCGTGGTCTTCAACAAGGCCGGTGAAAAGATTTCCAGGAAGTGGCTGCCGCGTTCCTTCGCCTCGGCCCTGGT
>JANMYN010000166.1:0-3509 GCA_031382195.1 Betaproteobacteria bacterium | reverse complement strand
CGCTCTCGTATTGTATCTTCGGCCACATCAGGCCCGGCGTATCGGTAAGGGTCATGCCCGTACCCAGATCAAAGCTTTGCTGGGCCTTGGTCACCGCCGGTTCGTCGCCGACCGCCGCGACGCGGCGCTTGACCAGCGCGTTCATCAGCGTTGATTTGCCGACATTGGGGATTCCCATGATCATCATGCGCAGGGGTTTCGTGTTGTCGCTGCGGTGGGGCGCAATCGACTGGCAATAGCCGGTTACGCGCGCAACATCGGCCGGCTTCTTGCACGACAACGCGACCGCCTTGACACCGCCCTGCTGATTATAGAAATCCAGCCAGGCCTTGGTCGCTGCGGGATCGGCCAGGTCCGCCTTGTTGAGCAGTTTGAGCGCCGGGCGCTGACGATATTCGCGCAATGTGCGGATCATCGGGTTGGTGCTGGCCTCGGGCAGGCGTGCATCGACGACTTCGATGACCACATCGATCCACTCCATGGTTTCGGCTGCCTTCTTGCGCGCCAGGTTCATGTGGCCCGGGAACCATTGGATGGTCATGTTCTTGGAGAGGCGAGAGCAAAGGTGGGAGGTGAAAGGTAAACCGTAAACAGCGGGAAACTGGTTCGGAACTACTGCAGTATATCGGTGTTGGGAACGGATCTGACGGAGCCCGTTCCGTCAGTTCGGCTGCGTCAGTGAAAATATCCCTCAATGACATCTCTCTGAAATTCAGCGACCCGCGTCGAACCGTCTCCGATGGCGTTTCTCATTTCCTCTTCCGTCTGTCACCTTTCCCCTTTCACCTTTTTTTCTTCCAGCCTCGCCTGCAGGTCGGCGAAGGGATTGTGGGTTGCCACCGGCCCTTGTGCGCCGGGGCTTCTTCCTCTGACGGCTTCATCCGCCACGCGCGCATGTTCGTTCTCGTGGCAATAGATGCAAAGCAATTCCCAGTTGCTGCCATCGAGCGGGTTGTTGTCGTGATTGTGATCTTTATGGTGCACGGTCAGTTCGCGCAGGCGCACACCGGAAAATTCACGACCGCAGCGACCGCAAATGTGTGGATAGATTTTCAGCGCCCGGTCGCGATACGTTGCTTCGCGCGCGCTGCTGTGCCGGCGCGCTTCGGCTACGACGCGGTCGAGCCGCGACTGATCGGGGACGGGAGACTTGGCCATGGCTGGTTGATTGCCGGCGTGATCGGTCGGAATCAATCGACGGTGCCCGTCGCGCACTGCCCGGCGGGCACCGTCCGGCTTTAATTTGATTCCAGCACGGTTTTCAGGTTGTCCAGCCCTGCCCGGTACGCGCCATCGATAAAGCCGATGACCTCGTCGTCTTTCATCTTGCCGTCGGAATTGTTCCGGTAGGAACTGCGCCACTGGATTATCGTGTAACCGCGCCTGCCCTCGATGACTTGCATACTGGAAACATATTCGGAAAGGGGCAAAGGTGACGGATCGATGACCCGGTAGCTGAATTGTTTCTCGAACGCATTGAAGGACAGCAACTCTTCGTCAAAGCTGGGGCCGTCTTTCACCGTGATGGTACGTACCGATCCGACTACGTCGTTGGCGCCGGACTTGATCACGTCGTCCGAAAACATCGGGTGCCACTTGTTCAAGCCGTCGAAGTCCTTGACCGCATCCCAAACCTTCCAGATCGACGCCTTGATCTCGACAGTCTGATAAGAATTTAGCATGCCTTCCGCGCCAGCCGGAAAGCTTGCCGTGAACAAGGTACAAAACGCCCACATTACGAGTTTCTTCATGGCTCTGATCTCCTCTTAAGAATAATGTAGTTGGCATCACGGCTCTGTGACGGCTGTCCGACCGTGTCCACGGCAGTATAGGCTCGGCCGCAGAATATTTTGAAGGGGTCTGTGCGCATTTATTCTGCCTGTTCCTGCCAGGCTTCAGAACGTTCCTCAACCACGCCGGGCCTGGCCGAAGAAATGTTCCGCGGTCTTTGCAGAATCGATGCAGCCCGAGGAGTCGCAACAGCACCCGGGACTTAGTCCCGGCATTCCTCTTTCCCCTTTCCCCTTTCCTCCGGTCCAATCAGGCGCCGAGCCACTCCCGCGCAAGCGTTTCGTCGTCGAATATCCTGATCTGCGCACGAACGAAAAGCTCGGACAGCAATGCCGCCCATACCACGGTATCGTTTTCACTGAGAATCGCGATGCGCCCAACGTCACGGGCATGCTCGCGCGTGAACCTGAGGTCTTCGAACGCCACGTCCAGGGTGTAGCTGAGCATTCCGCGCAGATCCACCAGCAGATCGATCTTGCCCAAAAGCCGGAGTTGACTCTCGATCTCACCTTCCAGTCGCTTGAAATCCGCGATCTCGAGACGGGCGAATATACCCACGACCGTCAGATTGCCTTCGTGCTGGATGGTGATCATGTTTGTTCTTCTCCGGAGCCGGGTTAAATAGAAACGCCCGATGAATGCAACGAGCTCGCCATTGCCTGCAGTATAGGTCACTGCTCTTCGGATATGTGCTTTGGGAGGAACGTCAATGTGTGGGGCAACGGTCAAACACAGGACAAAAGGCTATATGTTGAGTGCTGAGTGCTGCCCGACTAAAAGGGTACTCCTGGCTAGAAGGGTGCTCCGACGTGCTGCGCACCTAGGGTATTCGCCCATAAGTGCAGAGGAGATTAAATATGCAGGCAAGACAGATCATGTCAAAACAGTCGGCGACGCCGATCATGGCATCACCACTATTCTGCCCGGACATGGACTGACACCGCCGTATTATCGGATGCACTTCCGATCGAAGAGGGGTTCCAGTCCGAGCGATCCTGACGCGTTATCCGTTTTAACCGCGGACGGTGCAATGTGGGCCAGGGAAACCAGTTTCCGGTATCGCCGCACCGAGGAAGTCGGCCGTTTTGTTCGGAGGCGTTTTGTAGTATCGTGCCCGTAAAATAACGATATTGATGCGCAAGACTGTTGATCAGGAAACCCAGGAAAGCAGGTAGAATAGTTCAGTGTTTTCCGATGCCTTGTCCCGGGCTCAGTTACCTCCCTTGCTGAATTGTTCCGGGGCAGGGCATTTTTTATTGCAGTGAACCGCGCGGCAAGTCGGTCTTCTTATCTTTCCCCTAAGCCTTTGAACACCTTTTTCATCGCATTGACCCGCGCAACGTAGGCCGGGACCAGATGATCCCCGCAGCGCTGACCGGAAACCAGCCGAAATCCGCGCCTGGCATAAATCTCGCCTGACCTCGCCCCGCATAAGTGAATTACCGCTGCAAGATTCTGCTTCTGCTCAAAAGTTGCATTATCGATACGAAGGCGCTTCAGCAAGTTCGCGACGCTGCCATCCAGGTGCGCGGACGTGAGCTCGACGGCGTGCGTCGGCACGGTCCGCGTATACATGCTGTTGAACCAGCAGGAATTGAATTCGTCCCAGCGCCCGTCCTCTGCGACGCGGTGATCATGGATGCAGTAGCGCCTCGCGTCTGCGAATGTCGCGTCCGTCATCTGGTACATCCCGACCGCGCTCGACGCCGGTCTGTACA
>JANMYN010000149.1:0-1675 GCA_031382195.1 Betaproteobacteria bacterium | reverse complement strand
AGCGACGCATCCGCACCGGCCAGACCCTGCGCCCCCTGCCCGATCTGCCGCTGGATCGCTCGCCATCATGGGGTGCGCGCGCCGCGTTGACTGCGGCGCACACCAACGTCGACATTGGCGGATATGCGGTGCGCGTAATGTCCTACCAGGGCGGATTTCCCGGCCCGGCGCTGAGGCTGCGTCCCGGAGAAACGCTGGCTCTGACGTTCCACAGCCAGCTCGACCTAGCCACCAACCTGCATTTCCACGGTCTGTCCGTCTCGCCTTCGGGACGTGCCGACAATATCTGGGTTGTGGCGCCGCCCGGCGCCGGCTTCGAATACGAACTGCCGATCGCGACGCAGGAAGCCGGTCTGCACTGGATCCATCCCCATGTCCACGGCCACACGGCGAAGCAGTTGTTCGCCGGCCTGGCCATGCCGGTGGTCGTGCAGGGCGACATCGATCGCGACAACGAACTGGCGCAAGCTGAGGACCACGTGCTGGTATTGAAAGACCTGGGCATCGACAACTGCGCGGTCGCGGCGCACACGCCGACCGACTGGGTCTTCGGCAAGGAAGGTGAGTTGCTTCTGGTCAACGGCCAGGTGCGACCCGTGCTCCGCGCCGCGAAATCGCTGCTGCGGCTGCGGCTGGTGAACGCGTCCAACGCGCGCTTCTGGCGCGTAGCGCTCGACAGCGGCGAAGCGTTGCATCTGATCGCGCTCGACGGACGATTTCTCGAAAAGCGCGTTGAAGTCGAGGAACTGCTGCTGGTGCCGGCGGCGCGCGCCGAAGTGCTGGTGACGTTGCCGGACCATCGCCCGCGCCGGCTGCTCTACCGCAACTACCCGCGCGTCGGCCGCAACGCCACTGCCGAACAGCCGATTCTCACGCTGCTTCCGCCCGCCTCGCCGCAACCGGTGGCGCTGCCCGGCAGGCTCGTTAACCTGGATCGTTTCGATGAGCGGCTGGCGGATGGTCAGCGCGAAGTAAGATTTTCGCCGATGCAGATCAACGGCAAACCCTTCCAGCATCACCACCAGGGCGGCCATGTCGCGCCGTTGTTCGAGGTCCGCGCCGGCGCGCGCGAGATCTGGACGGTGCACAACGACGACGTGATGAACCACCCCTTCCACCTGCACACCTGGCATTTCGACATTCTGTCTGTGAATGGCCGGCCGCCGGCGATAACGGCGAGCCGCGACATGCTCAACCTGAGTCCCGGGGACGCGGCGCGGATCGGCATTCACTTCGCCGATTTCAGCGGCCGCACCATGTTCCACTGCCACATCGCCGAGCACGCCGATCAGGGCATGATGGCGGTGCTCGACGTGCGCTGAGCGGACCCCGCCCCCCCGGCGCCTGCCGGCACTTGCATCCCCGCCCCGGTTACTGTATATAATTACAGTACAGGAGGTTTCCCATGGACGATCTGACCCCGCGTCAGGCCGAAATTCTTCGCCTGATCAACGACTTTTTGAAAAAAACCGGTTTCCCGCCCACCCGGGCGGAGATCGCCAAGATCTTCGGGTTCAGCTCCGCCAACGCGGCTGAAGACCATCTCCGGGCTCTGGAGAAGAAGGGCCATATCGAGCTTCTGCCGGGCGCCTCACGCGGAATCCGGCTGAAAAAGAACTACGGCCTGCCGCTGATCGGGCGGGTCGCGGCAGGCAGTCCGATCCTGGCCGAAGCC
>JANMYN010000147.1:0-2437 GCA_031382195.1 Betaproteobacteria bacterium | reverse complement strand
TCGAGCGTTCCGCGCAGACGATTGTTGATGACGATACTTTCGTACTGATCCGGCGCCGGGGTGATCACAACCATCGTCGCCGCATCGAATACCTGATCGCCTTTGACGATCACGACCCGCCCGGCAGGCGTGAAATGGGCGTCGCCGTCCTGCACCGATTGCAGTAAGGCAAGCGCAGCCTCGTCTCCTGACGCGACCAGCGAATTCACGGCTTCAATCTTGGCGTTGCTATCCGCTGCTCCAAGCCCGGCGACAATCTGGGCATCCAATGCCAGGGCCGCATTCGCGCAGGCCAGCGCAATGGTCAATGCAGCGGTGAGTGATACGAATCTCAAGCAATAGTCCCGCGTAGACGCACAAAAAAAGGCCTGCGGATGAACTGTACGACCCGCAGGCCTGCCCTGTTTTCAGAACCTCACCCCGCCGGTAGCCGTACGCACCAGAATTGCACGAGCCGGCAACCGCGAGGTTGTACTACGAATTACAGTTTCTGCTTGCCTTCGTTACCGGTAATGAACGGGCTCCACGGCTGGGCGCGAATCGGACCCTTGGTCTTCCATACGACATTGAACTGACCGTCGCCCTTGATTTCGCCGATCATCACCGGCTTGTGCAGGTGGTGATTGGTCTTGTCCATGGTCAGCGTGAATCCGGACGGCGCCTTGAAAGTCTGGCCGGCCATGGCTACGCGAACCTTGTCGACGTTGGTGGTGCCCGCCTTCTTCACCGCCTGTGCCCACATATGGATACCGACATACGTCGCTTCCATCGGATCATTGGTTACTACGGTGTCCAGGTTCGGCACACTGTTCTTCTTGGCCCAGGCTTGGTAGGCCTTGATGAACGCCGTGTTCTCGCCGTTCTTCACGGACATGAAGTAATTCCACGCCGCCAGGTGGCCGAGCAGCGGTTTGGTATCGACACCACGCAATTCCTCTTCGCCCACCGAGAATGCGACGACCGGCACGTCGGTCGCCTTCAGTCCGGCGTTGCCGAGTTCCTTGTAGAACGGCACATTCGAATCACCGTTGATGGTGGAGATGACCGCCGTCTTGCCGCCGGCGGAAAATTTCTTGATGTTGGCGACGATCGTCTGGTAATCGCTATGCCCGAACGGGGTGTAGACCTCTTCAATATCCTTCTCGGCGACGCCCTTGGATTTCAGGAACGCGCGCAGAATCTTGTTGGTGGTGCGCGGATAGACGTAGTCGGTGCCGAGCAGGAACCAGCGCTTTGCCGAACCGCCTTCGTCTCCCATCAGGTATTCAACCGCGGGAATGGCCTGCTGATTCGGCGCGGCACCGGTGTAAAACACGTTCTGGGACAGCTCCTCGCCTTCGTACTGCACCGGATAGAACAGCAGGCTGTTCAATTCCTCGAATACCGGCAATACGGACTTGCGTGAAACCGAGGTCCAGCAGCCGAAGACCACCGCGACTTTGTCCTGGGTGATCAGCTGGCGGGCCTTCTCGGCAAACAGCGGCCAGTTCGAGGCCGGGTCCACGACCACGGGCTCGAGCTTCTTGCCCAGCAGACCGCCCTTGGCATTGATCTCCTCGATCGCCATCAGCGCCGTGTTCTTCAGCGCCGTTTCCGAAATTGCCATGGTCCCCGACAGCGAGTGCAGGATGCCGACCTTGATGGTGTCGGCAGCCGTCGCCGTCGCGGCAATCGCAGAGAACGCGATCCCGGCCAACGATTTCAATATGTGCCTGCGATTCATAAAAAATCCCCTTAAGTGGTAAATGAGTGGTAATTGAATGACTGCGAGGCAATGCGCCTCAGGTTATTGCCGCGATCCGGCTCGTCTCGTGACGGTCCGGTTGTCGAATGCGCGCGTCTATTCCGCAACAACCGTGCCGAATGTCAGCTTCGATGGCCAATATCTTTTTGTTTCATGTTGTTGTGATGCGATACAAGCGTAAAAAACAGGCTTCCCCGCACCCTCTGCGGATAGGTCACTGAAGGTGCACGCACCGGCTTTGTGCGGCCGGATCAAGGAATGCACAAAGTTATGGCAGGGCGTTTGGGGGACCGACCCGGGGCGCTCCGGTTGCGTGCGTGGGCCAGACCGGAATGGCGCCGACATGCCGCACGAGAAGCTTGCCTGCGGCTGGATACTGTATATAATAACAGCTATCGGAATTTCCCGCCGGGAGCAGCCCAGATGGACGATCTCACCCCGCGTCAGGCCGAAATCCTCCGCCTGATCAATGACTTTTTGAAAAAGACCGGTTTCCCGCCCACTCGCGCGGAGATCGCCAAGATCTTCGGATTCAGCTCCGCCAACGCGGCCGAAGACCATCTCCGGGCTCTGGAGAAGAAGGGCCATATCGAGCTTCTGCCGGGCGCCTCACGCGGAATCCGGCTGAAAAAGAACTACGGCCTGCCGCTGATCGGGCGGGTCGCGGCAGGCAGTCCGATCCTGGCCGAAGCC
>JANMYN010000140.1:0-20074 GCA_031382195.1 Betaproteobacteria bacterium | reverse complement strand
GCGCAATATCTTTCCATCCAACATTCAGGGGCTGCCGACCTGGTACGAAGTGCGCGTCTCGGAGGCGGGCTATCTCGGCGCGCGCGGCGGCGTCGACCTGATGGTGGCGATGAATCCCCAGACCTGGGACAAGGATGTGCTCGGCATCGACCCCGGCGGCTACCTGTTCTACGATTCGACGAAACCGCTGCCGAAATCGAAGTTCCGCGACGACGTACGCGTCATTGGCGTGCCGCTGACGGAAATCTGCAACGGAGAATATTCGGATCCACGCCAGCGCCAGCTGTTTCGCAATATCGTCTATGTCGGCGCCCTGGCGGCGCTGCTGGACATGGAGATCGCCGAAATCGAGAAACTGATCGGCGAGCAATTCAAGGGCAAGGACAAGCTGATTGCGCCGAACATCAAGGCGCTGCATCTTGGGCGCGACTACGCGATGGCGCATTTCGAATGCCCGATCGGATTGAGCGTGCGCCGCGCCTCCGCAGTGGAGAATCGAATTTTCATCGACGGCAATACTGCCGCCGCCCTGGGCTGCGTATATGGCGGCGCGACCGTTGCCGCGTGGTATCCGATTACGCCGTCGTCGAGCCTGGCGGAAGCGTTCGCGCGTCACTGCCGGACCTATCGCAAGGACGCGTCCGGCCACAATCGCTATGCGGTGATCCAGGCCGAGGACGAACTGGCCTCGATCGGCATGGTGATTGGCGCCAGCTGGAACGGCGCGCGCGCCTTCACCTGCACCTCCGGCCCCGGTATCTCGCTGATGCAGGAGTTCATCGGTCTGGCCTATTTCGCCGAGATTCCCGCGGTTATTTTCGACGTGCAGCGCGGCGGGCCTTCGACTGGCATGCCCACGCGGACACAACAGGCCGACGTGTTGGCATGCGCTTATGCCTCGCACGGCGATACCAAGCATGTGCTCCTGTTTCCCGAAGATCCGGCTGAGAGTTTTGAATTCGCGGCCGATGCATTCGACATTGCCGAGCGCCTGCAGACGCCGGTATTCGTGATGCTGGATCTGGACATCGGCATGAATGACCGGTTGAGCCGGCCGCTCGCGTGGGACGATGCGCGCCGCTACAATCGGGGCAAGGTGGCCACCTTCGACGAGCTCGAATCCGGCAGGGAGTTCGGGCGTTATCTGGACATCGATGGCGATGGCATTACCTACCGCACCTATCCCGGCACGCATCCGTCGCGAGGCTCGTTCTTTACGCGTGGCACGACCAAAGACCGCTATGCGCGCTATAGCGAGGCGGGCCAGGATTATCTCGACAACATGCAGCGGCTGCTGCGCAAATTCGAAACGGCCAAAGACATGATCCCGAAGCCGGTGATTCGCCCGGCCTTGCAGCCAAGCCGGCTCGGCGTGATCTACTTCGGCTCAACCAGCCCGGCCATGCACGAAGCGCTCGACATGCTCGAGCAGCGCGGCCTGCACTTCGATGCGATGCGCGTGCGCGCCTTTCCGTTTCACGATCAAGTCGGGGATTTCATTGCCGAACATGACCATGTGTTCGTGGTCGAGCAGAACCGCGACGCGCAGATGCGCATGCTGCTGGTCAACGAATGCGAAATCGATCCGGCCAAGCTCACGCCGGTGCTGCATTACGACGGCACGCCGATCACCGCGCGCTTCATCGACAAGGAAATCGCAGAGGACATCAATGCCCTGAAGGTGATGCCAAAGCGCAAAGTATCGCCATGAGCGATACGCCGGCTACCGGGATGCCTCCATGACCTATATCGCCAAACCAAAACTTCATCATCCGCAACTTCCGGCCAACAAGCTGGGTTTCACCCGGCGCGATTACGAAGGCGCGATTTCCACGCTGTGTGCGGGCTGCGGCCACGATTCGATCAGCGCCGCGATCATCCAGGCCTGTTTCGAGCTCGATTTGCCGCCGCATCGCATCGCCAAATTGTCCGGCATCGGCTGTTCGTCGAAAACGCCGACTTATTTTCTCAGCAGTTCGCACGGATTCAACAGCGTGCACGGACGCATGCCCTCCGTGCTGACCGGCGCCAATCTTGCGAACCGAGAGTTGATTTACCTGGGCGTCTCCGGCGACGGTGACTCCGCGTCCATCGGGCTGGGTCAGTTTGCGCACAGCATTCGCCGCGGCGTGAATATGGTCTACATCGTGGAAAACAACGGTGTGTACGGGTTGACGAAAGGCCAGTTCTCGGCGACTTCCGACCGCGGCTCTAAAAGCAAGAAGGGCGCGATCAATACTGATGCGACCATCGACATGGTCTCGCTGGCCATGGAGTTGGGCGCCACTTACGTCGCGCGCAGCTTCTCCGGTGACAAGGCGCAACTCGTGCCGCTGATCAAGGGGGCGATCCTGCACCGCGGTGCCGCCTTCATAGACTGCATATCACCGTGCGTGGCATTCAATAACCATCCCGGTTCGACAAAAAGCTTCGACTACGTACGCGAGCACAACGAAGCGGTCAATCAACTCGACGTGATGCTGCCGCGCGAGCCGATTGCGGCGGACTATGCGCCAGGCGAGGTCGAGGAAGTCACACAGCACGACGGCTCGGTGCTCAAACTGCGCAAGCTCGCCGGCGAATACGATGTCCACAATCGAATCGCGGCAATGAACTACCTGCAGGAGCGCAAGGCCGCCGGAGAGATCGTCACAGGCGTGCTCCACGTCGACCCCGATCCGGAGGACCTGCATGCACACCTGGGCACCGTCGAGTCGCCGTTCAACAAGCTCGGCGAAAACGAACTCTGTCCGGGAAGTGCCGCGTTGGATAAGTTCAACGCTACGCATCGGTGAGAATCCGGTGAGGGGTGAATGCGTGAAGGGTGTAGGGTAAAGGATTCAAGCCCTTCACCCATCACCCTTCACGCATTCACCGGTCACGCCACATCGCTCGCCCCCCGGTTCATTGAGTACTTTTCCCCCGCAACAACTTGCCCAGTTCGACCGCGATGGCTTCGTCATTGTGCGGGGCCTTGCTTCGCGTGAACGCTGCGAGCGGATGAAGGCGGTGGCGCAGCGGCATCTCGCGGCGCAAGTCGGTCCGCTGGAGTACGAGGCACAGGTGAAATACTCCGGCGCACCCGCGTCGCTGGCGGGTCCGGGAGGGCGTACAGTGCGCCGTCTGCTGCAGTCGTACGCACGTCACTCGTTGTTCCGGGAGTGGGCGACCTCGCCCGACATGTCAGCCCGGTTACGACAGTTGCTCGGGCCGGATGTGGAACTTTCGCAGGCGCACCACAACTGCGTCATGACCAAGAATCCGGCTTTCAGCAGCGCGACCGGATGGCATCAGGACATTCGCTACTGGTCGTTCCAGAAGCCAGAATTGGTATCGGTGTGGCTGGCGCTCGGCCCTGAGCACGAAAAAAACGGCTGCCTGTGGCTGGTGCCCGGTTCGCATCGGATGGATTTTCGCCGCGAGCAATACGACGACGACCGTTTTTTTCGTGCGGATCCGGACGAGAACCGTAACATCCTGCAGGCCAGGATTGCTGCAGAGTTGGACGAAGGCGACGCGCTGTTCTTTCATTGCTGTCTGCTGCATGCGGCCGGCACGAACCGCAACGGCCTCACCAAGTTCGCCGCAGTGTTCACCTACCATAGTGCCGGCAATCGCCCGCTACCCGGCACGCGCTCAGCGTCATCGCCGGAAATTGCGCTGGCGGAGTAGAACCTTTCATCCCAGTTCCTCGATCGAGCGCGGCCAGCTTTTCTTCAGCAGCCGCGATAGGGCACGATCGGCGAGGACCTTGCCGCCGGTCTGGCAGCGCGCGCAGTAATTGGTTTCGTTCTCGGCATAGACAATTCGTTGTACCGGCGAGCCGCACACCGGGCAAGGTTGGCCGTAGCGGCCGTGCACGGCCATGCCATCGCGGAACGCCGTGACCTTTTCCGGGAAACCGCTTCCCGCTTCCTTTCTCAACCTGTCGGTCCAGTCGAATAGCGTGCCGCGCACAGCGTCGAACAGCCGCGCCACTTCGCCATCCGATAATTTTCCGGTCATGGCGATCGGTGAGAGCCGGGCGCGATGCAGGATTTCGTCGGAGTACGCATTGCCGATGCCGCTGAAGATATGTGGGTCGGTCAGCGCGCGCTTGAGCGTGTGGTTCTCCATCGTCAGGCGTCCGGCGAAAGTCGCAAGATCGAGGTCCGACACCTCGACGCCGCCGGCGTGCAGGGCTTCGACCGACGCAACGCCTGCTACGAAATGCAGCGACGCGCGGCGCCTGGTGCCGGCTTCGGTGAAGACCAGGGTTCCGCTGTCGAATTCAAATGCCGCCAGTGCGGACTTGCCTGGCGGTTTCGCGCCCGCGGGCAGCCATTTCAGGCGCCCGGCCACCATCAGATGAATGACGAGATGAACGTCACCTTCGAGGCTGATGACGATGCGCTTGCCCAAGCGCCGCGTCCCGACAATTCGCCGTCCTTGCGCTGAGGCAATCGGCGGCATTGCGGTGCGCAACAGAAACGGATTGTTGAGCCGTATGTTCTTCAGCGTGGCGCCTGCAGTCCGGCTCTCCAGGCTTTCGACGTAGACGACGATATCCGGCAGTTCGGGCATTGGGCAGCTTCTCGATGGGTGCGGTGTTCGCGTTGCTGCAAGGGTCATGGACCACGGCCATCCTGTCAATTGCGTCAAAGCGGGAACGGCCGCGATCAACAAAGCATCGAATGCTGCAGAATGAACACAGGAGACAAGCCATGCCGATCAATGCAGCCGTCCAGAAATCGCTGTCGGAGGACATTTCCGATGCGCAACTCGCGCGAAGAGTCGCTGCCGGAGACCATATCGCATTCGAAGCGCTGATGCGCCGGCACAACCGCATGCTATATCGGACGGCGCGGGCCATTCTGCGCGACGATGCGGAAGCAGAAGATGCGCTGCAACTTGCCTACCTGCACGCCTACACGTCAATCGGCAGTTTTCGCGGCGAGGCGCGGCTGTCGACCTGGCTTACGCGTATCGTCGCGAACGAAGCGATGATGCGTCTTCGGCAGCGAAAGCGTGAATCGCTGGTGATACCGATCGATTCGATCGCTGACGAGGACCGCAATCTCGATATGTCCACCGATAGCGGCAACGAATCGGACCGTCCAGATGCGCAGGCCATGCGGGGGCAGATCCGCGCGCTGATCGAACGCAAGATCGATGCGCTACCGCAGAGCTTTCGCACTGTTTTCGTTTTGCGTGCACTCGAGGAGTTGTCGGTCGAGGATACCGCCGTCTCCCTGGGCATTCCTGAAGCGACCGTGCGCACGCGCTTTTTCCGGGCGCGCAGCCTGTTGCGGGAGTCGCTGGCGCGGGAAATGGACAGCGCGATCGAGGAAGCCTTTGCGTTTGCGGGTCACCGCTGCGACCGCATCGTGAGCGGCGTGTTCGACCGGCTGCGAAGACCGAATTCCACCTGAACGACCGGCAACCGCCGGTTGCTTCATTCCCTCCCGGCGCGCGGCGCCGGATCTTCAACGCACTCCATTTATGAAGGAGCAGGACATGTCTTTTCTGAAAATTGCCGAGCTGGAGAATTTCAATGTGTCGCGCCGGGGTTTTCTCGGCAAGTCGGGCCTTGTGCTTTCCGCATCTACGGTGGCGTTGCTGGCGGGTTGCGAATCGCTCGCGGCGGCCCAAAAGGGTGAAGGCGGGTCTGCGGCCAACGACGTTGCGGTCCTAAACAGCGCGCTGAGCGCGGAACTGGAAGCAATCGCGGCCTATCAGGTCGGAGCCGGGAGCGGCCTGCTCACGCCGGGCATCAAGGCGGTGGCGCTGCAATTCCAGGGACACCACAAGGCGCACGCGGATCTCCTCGCGGCGACGGTAAGCAAACTCGGCGGCCACGCTGCCCAGGCAAAGGCGAAATACGATTTCCCGGTCGCTTCGCTCAAGAATGAGGCTGATGTGCTGCGATTCGCGGCGAAACTCGAGAGCGGCGCGGTCAGCGCCTATTTGGGTGCAGTGCCAGTGTTCGATAACCGCGATCTGTCGCGGGCTGCGGCCAGCATTCTCGGCGACGAGGCGATGCACTGGGCAATTCTTCGCCAGGTGCTGGGTGAGGATCCTGTTCCGGCGGCATTCGTCGGCTAAGCCTCGGTTTCAGGCGGTCGAGGTGGCGATGTGCGCTGCCGCCTCGGCCTGGAATTCGTCGAAGGCATGCATGGCGTCCGGCGCGCCTTCGCGCATTTTCGCAATGCCGCGGTTTATATCCGCGGTGACCTGGGTGTAGGATTTGGTCACGTTTTCACTTTACGGAATCGATACAGGCAGGGTAACTTGCGACGGGACGGACCAACTTGACCGAGGTCAAGCTTGGTCTATTGCCGCTGGAGGGGGCCTCGCTCCGGATCGCTCGCGCCGGGTAAATTGCGGACATCTACACGACTCTGGCGAGGATCGCGTATGCCGATCATGGAATGGAACGAATCCCTGGTGCTCGATCGGGGTGTGATGGATGAAACCCATGAGGAATTCATCGAGCTGTTGAACCGGCTGGCCGACGCGCCGGACGAGAAAATACTTGTAGCGCTGGACGAGTTCATCGTGCATACCGAGGAGCATTTCGCGCAGGAACGGCGCTGGATGGAGCAGATGACCTATCCACCACTGACCTGCCACGTCAGGGAGCACGATGGCGTCCTCGAGACTGCGCATGAAGTGCGCCGTCGCGTTGCGGCCGGTGAGACGCGTTTCGGGCAAGTGCTAGCGCGTGCTGTCGCGGAATGGTTCTCCAGTCACGCGGCCAGCATGGATAACGTGCTTGCGCTCTACATGAAGGAAAAAAGGTTCGAGCCTGATCGCGATTCGCTGCCGCTAAGCGCGAATCCTTCGTAGCGTTCGGCATCCGGGATCGTGCAACCGCCCGTCCCGGATGCCAATTCAGCCGGTCTCGTGCCTTAGCGATTCCAGAGCGCGTAGCCGCTGGCGGTCCCGTCCGCCCAGTTTACCTGGGTCACCCCCACAAAGTTGCTGGTGCCGCTGATCCCTTGGTACTTTCCGGTGCCGCCCGTATAGGTAAAGGTGCCTGGACCGCGCCCGCCCGGTCCAGGCGTGCCTGCGTTCTGCCACATGAGATAGGCCTGGTCTCCCTGGAGGTCGGTAATGATGCAGGAACCGCCGCCTTTGCTTTTGCTGGTGTTGAAGTCGAGATCCAGCCACCCGGGGCATTTGACGCCGGCTCGGTGGAAGGTGCTGCCGTCGCCCTTGTCGTTGAAGAAGGTACCGCTGAATTCACCGACCCAGAAGAAGTGACCTTTCTCCATTTCGTGGGCTTTGCCGACGCCGAACCAGCCGAATTCGCCGACGACTTTTGTGTCTGCCGCATGCGCTGGCAGCGCGATTGTGATGGAACCGGCGCCCAGTATGGCGCAGACGGTAGCAATGATGGGGTTAATTTTTTTCATTATTCTTTCCTCCGATTGACTCGTTGACTGAATGCCGGGCGGCGATTCCTGCCCGGAGTGGAAATGTCCACGCACAGCAAACCGTCCCGTGGACGCTGAACCCCTTTGCGCCATTCGACATGCTCATTGGTTACCATTAGCTTACGGATTGGCGACGCAAGATCAACTTCGTGATATCAGGCGCAATGCCAGCGGCATTCCGGCCCGGCTGCCGATGCGAAAAATGAGGTGAAACAAGGAACCGGGGGGAGTATGCGCCTGGGGGCAAGAGTTCCCGAATGTTTTTTCGAGCGGGTATCGGCCTGGCGAGTCTGAAACCGTGGGACTTTGTACGCTTGCCGGGTGATACGGAAGGCGCTGCCGCAACCGACTCCCGACGCTTTGGTACAGTCAGAGCAGGTCCAGCACCTTTTCCGGCGGCCGCCCGATGACAGCGCGGGCGCCTTTCACCACGATCGGCCGTTCGATCAGGACGGGATGTCCAGCCAGGGCATTCAGCCACTGGTCGTCGCTCAGCGTCTTGCTTGCGAATTTGTTCTTGTAGAGCTCCTCGCCTTTGCGCACGATCTGCCCCGGCTTCAGGCCAAGCTTATGCAAGAGCGCGCGCAACTCGGACTTGGTCAGGGGGTTTTTCAGGTATTCGACGATAACCGGCTCGATACCGTGTTCCTCGAGAATTGCCAGCGCGCTGCGGCTCTTCCCGCAGCGCGGGTTGTGGTAGATCGTGATCGCTTCCCTGCCGGCCATCAGTCTCTCCCGGAATCTCAGTTGTTGCGCCAGCGGCCCGACTTAAGCCAGCGCGCGCGTTACCACCTCGAACGTATCCTTGGACAGGCCTGTCGCATCGCGTATGCGCTCGAGCGCGGTTTGCGCGTGGGCGCGCCGCGCGGCATCGAATTTTCTCCAGCGGTCAAAGCTGCGCGCCAGTCGTGCGGCGACTTGCGGGTTCAGAGAATCGATGGCGATGATCTGATCCGCGGCAAACGCGTAACCCGAACCGTCGGCCGCATGGAAGCGCACCTGATTGCCGTGGCAGAAGCTGCTGACCACCGAGCGTACCCGGTTGGGATTCTTGAGCGTGAACGCCGGGTGGCGTGTCAGGCGTCTTACCGCAGACAGTGTGTCCGGCAGGCGCGAAGTGGCCTGAACCGCGAACCACTTGTCCAATACCAGCGGCTCGTCCTTCCACTTTTCGTAGAATTTCTGCAGAGCGTTCTCGCGTCCATTGCCCTCGTCATTTGCCAACGCCGACAGCGCGGCCATCGAATCCGTCATGTTGTCGGCGGTGTCGAATTGCGCGACGCATAGTGCGCGCATCTGCGCATCGTCGAGTTCCATCAGATAACCCAGGCACAGATTGCGCAGCGCGCGTTGCCCTGCTGAACGCGCGTCGGGGACGTAGGGCTGGGCTGCGGTGGAACTCCGGTAGGTGACCAGCAATTCGCTCTTGAGCACGCTGGCAATGTGCTTCCTTAACGACCGGCGTACCGCGTGAATGGCATCCGGATCGATCTCGTCCATCTGTTCGCCGATGTAGCCCTCCGAGGGCAATCCCAGCGCCTCGGCTGCGAAAGCAGGATCGTTTTCGGCATCGGCCAGCACGCGCGCAAAGGCATTAACGAAGGTTCCGGGAAATTGAGGCACGCGTCCCGCGCGGAACTCATCGATTCCGCGCAGCAGCAGATCGAGTGCGAGTCGTTGGCCGGATTCCCAGCGGTTAAATGCGTCCGCATCGTATGCCATCAGATGTGTCAACTCGGCATCGGTGAAATCGAAGCGCAGGTTAACCGGCGCCGAGAAGCCGCGCAGCAACGAAGGCACTGGCCGCTGCAATACGTTCAGGAATTCAAATCTCTCGACCGGGCGGGTCAGGGACAGAACCCGCGTGCTGCCGCTCACCTTCGGCTCTCCCGCGAGCTGCAACGGCAGTTCGCTTCCGTCGGGGGCGATCAGTCCGACGGCGAACGGGATGTGGAACGGCAACTTTGTCTGCTGTCCCGGTGTTGGCAGGCAGGATTGCTCGACAGTGAGCGTGTAGCGCCTGGCGGTGGCGTCGTAATCGCCGCTGACGGCGAGAATGGGCGTGCCGGCCTGCTCATACCAGCGCCTGAATTGAGTGAGGTCCACGCCCGAAGCGTCCTGCATCGCCTGCACAAATTCCTCCGTGCGTACCGCCTGACCGTCGTGGCGCTGGAAATACAAATCCATACCCTCGCGGAATTTCTGCGCCCCGATCAGCGTATGAATCATGCGCACGACCTCGGCGCCTTTTTCGTAAACCGTCGCGGTGTAGAAATTGCTGATTTCCATGTAGGACGCGGGGCGCACGGGATGCGCCATCGGGCCGGCGTCTTCCGGGAACTGCGCGCCGCGCAGCGATCGGACTTCCTGAATGCGCTGCACTGGTCGCGAATACGTATCGGCGCCGTACTCCTGGTCGCGGAATACGGTCAGACCCTCCTTCAGCGACAACTGGAACCAGTCGCGGCAGGTAACGCGGTTTCCGGTCCAATTGTGAAAGTATTCATGCGCCACCACGCGATCGAGGAACATGAAATCGGTATCGGTCGCGGTATCCGCGCGTGCGAGCACATATTTGGTGTTGAAGATGTTCAGTCCCTTGTTCTCCATGGCCCCCATGTTGAAGTCGCCGACCGCGACGATCATGTACTGGTCCAGGTCGAGTTCGAGGCCGAAAACGTCTTCGTCCCATTTCATCGCACGTTTCAATGCCTGCATTGCGAATCTGCACTGGTCAAGTTTGCCCGGCTCGACGAAGACCGCCAGCTTTACGCTGCGGCCTGAACGGGTCACGAAGTCGTTCTCGAGCCGGTCCAGTTTCGCCGCGACCATGGCGAACAGGTAAGCTGGCTTCGCAAATGGGTCTTCCCATTTAGCCCAATGCCGGTCGTCGCCCTCATCGCCGGCAGCGACCAGATTGCCGTTGGACAGCAGGAACGGAAACGCAGCCTTGTCCGCGTGGATAGTGTTCGTGTAACGCGACATCACGTCGGGCCGGTCGGGAAAGAACGTTATGCGGCGAAAGCCTTCTGCTTCGCATTGGGTGAAGTAACCGTCCTTGGATGCATACAGTCCCATCAGCTTGGTGTTCTGCTTCGGGCGAATGCGAACCGCGGTCTCCAGGGTGAATTGATCGGGGACGCCGGGAATTTCCAGAAACGCAGCCGACGCAGTGAATTTGCCGCTACCGAGCGCCATGCCATCGAGTGCGACCGAAACCAGTTCCAGTTCGTCGCCGTCGAGCAGAAAGGACGCCTTTCGATGGGCCGATTTCGGGTTCCGTGCTATCGCCAGCTTTGCCCTGATCAGCGCGTGGTCGTCCCGGAGATCCACGTCGAGATCGACGCTGGAAACCAGAAACGCCGGTGGCGTGTAGTCCTTCAGGAAGATGGTTTTTGGGGTTGAGGTCAGCATGATTTCGGCATCGATGATAACGGTAAGTGAGCGTTAATTTTACCGCGCGCTTGCGGCGACAATCCGACGGGCAAAAAAAGGGCGCCGTGAGGCGCCCAAGAGGGGGAGACGATGGACTAAGTTATCTGCGGTACCAGTCGCGATCATCGTCATGGTAATCGCCATGATGCTTGCGCTTGTACGGTTTTTGTTCCCAGACGCGTGGGCGACGTTCTTCGTAAGTGATAAGCGTGACAGGCGGGCCGACGTAGGCGGACTGCACTGTGTTGCCGGTTATGCCCACGTCAATGGCCACACGCGGACCCGGGTCATAGGGCAGCACGACGGTCGTATTGCGGCCGTTGTAGTAGTACGTGACCTGGTAACCGGTGAGGATCTGGCGATAGCTTTGCACAGTCTGGCAACGCTGAATCGGACGGGTGACTGCTATTGCGCCGTTATCCCGGTTACCGAGATTATCTCCGACCAATGCACCGATCGCGGCGCCGACCGCGGCGGAAGCGATGCGGCCGTTACCCCGGCCGATCGTGCTGCCGAGCAGCCCGCCAGTGAGGCCACCGAGGATGGCTCCGCCCGGAGAGCGGCGTTCCTCGTAACTGGTTACCGATTCCGTCCAGCATTGCTGCTGCGGTTCATTGACGGTTTGATAGACGGGCACGCTGGAAACAACAGGCGCGCTATCCCTGTAGTCGGCTGCAAAAACCGGTGAAGCCAGGGCGGCCAGCAGCAGGGGAGCAGCGATTTTGCTTTTCATGATCAACCTCCGTTTGTTTTCGTCACCACGCTTCCAGAAACGGCCGACTCTCTTGCGCGTTTACGATGTGACAATTCGTTACCGCAGAAATTGCGCCGGGCGAACCCGCATTGACGGGTACAGCGATGAAAACACACCGCATGGCCAAACTCCTGCCGGTCCGCAATTCGGTCAGGGTTGGCCGGACGCGCGGCAGCGCGGGCTGCGCAATGAAACCGTCGAAATGAGGGAAAGGGCCGGTTGTCCAACCGGGGCAAACCGCCCCCGTGGAGGCGAGCTGGTCTGCGTATTAACCAATTGGAATCCCGTTAGCGGATACGCCCTAATGCAGGGTACTGGCGGAAATTTCGAAGCATTCGCGCTCTGCCCTGGTTAGCTTGCGGGATTGCTCCGGGATTTGCCTCTTGTGGCTTCGGTCATGGCCGAATTGACCCGGGCATGCGTTTGAGCAGCGCTATTCCGGGAATTTCATACCCGGAAATGTCCCCGTCCCCTCGCTCTATTTCCCGCCATTAGGTTAAAGGATCGCCCATAATTACCCGTTTAACCTTGGGTTGAGGTATAAATACAGGAACAATAAAGACAATTTGTACCCGTCCTGGGTCAGGATCCGGAAAACGCCGCAGGTTGGCGGCCCGACTCTCTGGGGCATTGTTGAACTCATTCTTGCCAGGTGGCTTGTGTTTGATCACAAAGTAACAGCGAGTACTGTGGAGAACGGGAAATCGTGGCACAGAATCCTGGAGGTTCTGCCCGGTGGCGCGCGCTTGCTGCTCATTGTCTGGCCATTCCTGGTCATCGTTGTCATTCTGCTTTTGCTGTCCGCCGAAAGCATGAGCATCCTGGTGGCCACCCGCTCCTATTCTGAAGGAGAAAGCCTGTGGTCCAAGGGGCAGAAGCGGGCGATGTTCTCCCTTCTGCGCTATACCGAGACTCGTAGCGAGGCCGATTACTACAATTATCGCGAGGCGATCGCTATTCCTATGGGCGATGAGAAAGCCCGCCTCGAACTGGAAAAAGCGGTTCCTGATTTTGCGGCCGCATGGCAGGGGTTCATCGAAGGGCGCAATCACCCCGATGATATTCCCGGCATGATCACGCTGTTTCGCCGGTTCCGCCATATCGAATTCATGGCGGCCGTGATCGAGCTCTGGACCGAAGGTGACCACTACATTGCCGAACTGAATGGGGTAGCCGAAGAGCTCCATTCCGTAATCTCCTCGGGCAGGGACACAACCGCGGTGCTGCGCTCGTTTCGCGACCGCATCCTGGAAATCGATACCCATCTCACGCCGCTGACCGACCGGTTCGCCAGAACGCTCGGCGAAGCGACGCGCAAGACCAAGACGCTTCTACTCATCGCCAACTTTGCCGCAGCGGGAATACTCGTTCCCATCGGCATTTTGCTTTCCCGCCGCATGGTCCGGCATCGGGAAAAGGCCGAACAGGCGCTGCAGCTGAGCCAGGAGCGCTTCAACCTGGCCGTGACCGGCAGCAACGACGGTTTGTGGGACTGGAGCATCGTCACCGGTGAAGTGTATTACTCGCCGCGATTCGAGCAATTGCTGGGGTACTACGAGCTTGAATTCGGCAATTCGATGGACAGGTTGATGTCGCGAGTGCATCCCGAAGACAGGGCGGAAATCGACGACGCGTTTACCAACCACCTCAAACACCGCGCACCTTTCGATGTCGAAGTTCGCCTGCAGACCAAGTCGGGCGATCACCGCTGGTTCCGCTCCCGCGGCCAGTCGGTGCGCGGGGTATCCGGCAAGGCAGTCCGCATGGCAGGATCGATTACGGACATGACGGATCGCAAGCAAGCGGCCGCGGATTTGTTTGCCGAGAAGGAACGCGCGCTGGTAACGCTGGCATCCATCGCCGATGGCGTCATTACCACTGACACCGACGGCCGGGTCGAATATTTGAACCCGGTTGCCGAGCAGCTCACCGGGTGGACGACAGCGAAGGCGCGGGGCCTGTCGATGCGCGACGTGCTGCGCATGATAGACGAAAGCAGCAGGAAGCTTGCGCCGAATCCCATCGAGATGGTATTGCGGGAGGAGCGTTCGATTGGCGCGGCCTCGACCATGTTGCTGGTCCGCAACGACGGCACCGAGGTTCCGATCATGCTCTCTGGCGCGCCAATTCGGGCGCGCAGCGGCGATAACAGCAGTGATATTTCCGGTGTGGTGCTGGTACTTCATGATGTGAGCCGCGAACGCCAGTACGTCGCCAAGCTTTCCTATCAGGCCAGTCACGATTCCCTGACCGGCCTCATCAACCGCGGCGAGTTCGAACGCAGGCTGAATCTGGCCTTGAAGAGCGCCGCGCAGCTCGGGAGTCACCATGCGGTGATGTATCTTGACCTCGACCAGTTCAAGGTGGTCAACGATACCTGCGGCCATGCCGCCGGAGATCAGTTGATGCGCCAGGTGAGCGCGGTTTTGCAGCGCCGGTTGCGCGAGCGCGATACGCTGGCGCGCCTGGGTGGCGACGAATTCGGCGTGCTGCTGGAAAATTGCGCCCCGGACAACGCGTCGCGCATTGCCGAAGGTTTGCGCCAGACCGTCATGGAATGCCATTTCGCATGGGAAACGCGGTCCTTCAACATCGGTGTCAGTATCGGACTGGTCAACGTTGACGATGGGCTGTTTACGCTGACCGATGTGCTCAGTGCGGCTGACAGCGCGTGCTACATGGCCAAGGAAAAGGGCCGCAATCGCGTACAGGTTTATCGTGCGGGGGATAGCGAATTATCGATTCGGCAGGGCGAAATGGAGTGGATCGGGCGACTGCAGAAGGCCCTTGAGGATGACCGCTTCGTCCTGTATTCGCAGGAAATTGCGGGGCTGGATTTGTCTCGCCAGCACGAAGACCACTGTGAGATCCTGATTCGCATGCTCGACGAACGTGGCGAGCTGGTGCTGCCTATGACGTTTATCCCCGCCGCGGAACGCTACAACCTGATGCCGTCGATCGATCGCTGGGTGATTCGCAATGCATTTGCCATCATCGCCGGACGGCAGGCTGACAAAAACGCGACACCGGGTATCTTCGCAATCAACCTCTCCGGCGCATCGATCGGCGACGAGCGCTTTCTTGAATACGTGCGCGAGCAATTCGGGCATTTCGCGGTGGTGCCGCAGAGCATCTGCTTCGAGATCACCGAGACGGCCGCGATCGCGAGGCTCGACAAGGCCGCGTATTTCATCAATCAACTCAAATCCGTCGGGTGCCTGTTTTCGCTGGACGATTTCGGCGCCGGCATGTCCTCGTTCGCTTACCTCAAACACCTGCCAGTGGACTTCCTGAAGATTGACGGTGGATTCGTCAAGGACATGGCCGATGATCCAATCGACCGGGCGATGGTCGAGGCCATCAACAGCGTCGGCCATGTAATGGGCAAGCGGACCATCGCCGAATTTGTCGACGGCGACCGGGTTATCCGCATGCTGCGCGAAATGGGGGTCGATTTCGCGCAAGGTTACGGCGTAGGCAAACCGCAGCCCTTTGGTCCGCGCTTGCGCGTAGCCGCGTCCGGCTGAACGGACCTGCGTTTCATCCGGTTTTCCGCGCCGCACTTCCCGGCGTGGCGCGTTATCGTCAGCTTTCCCGCGACCCCAGAGCACGGCTTCGGAAAATCTCGATGGCCTGTCTGCTTCGCGACACATCATGCGCGCACCTAATTTTGCGCGGCAATTTTCTGTATGTGACTGATCGAAAAGGTTGAAAGAGAAAATCTATCAATTGGGAGATTTGACTTGGTGTATTGAACTCAGGCATGGTTCAAGCGGCCCGGCACGCGGCAGTTCGAAGACGTGACTGATACCCACCAAGGAGAAAAAAGCTATGGGTTCGATGAATGAGTTGTCCCCCCCGCAGTGGGTTGATTCGCTGAATGGCTATCTCAGACCCTACTGGAACGAACTGCTTGATGGGGACTGGTGCGAAGGCGTCGCCAATAGAACCCTGACGGTCCCGGAAATGCGCGGCTGGATTCTCCAGCTCTATCCTTTCATCCATGCTTTTCCGAAATTCCTGGCCGAAGGCCTTATCAAGGTCGAAGACGAATACTCCCGCTCGTTTCTGATCGACAACATCCGTGTAGAAAAGGCGCATGCCGAACACTGGATCTGGATGGGGCTTGGATTCGGACTGACCCGCCAGGAGATGCTCGATGCCGCCGAAGGCAGCAAGCCGGTCCTGCGCGACGTTCAATCCCTGTCCGACTGGCTGTGGTACATCAACAGCAAGGGCTCGATGGCCGAAGCGGTTGCCGCAACCAGCTTCGCAATCGAAGGCGTTGCCGGTGACATCGCGCGCAAGGTGGTGAGCGGCTTTGAATCCTACAAGGACGAGCCGGGTGTGCAGATGGGCCCGAAGACCTACAAGTGGTTCCGCGAACACGCTCTGTATGACGACGAGCATCCGAAGATCGCCATGGAAATCGTCAAGCGGTATGCCACGACCGACCGCATGCAGACCAAAGTGATGCTGGCGGCCAAGCGCAGCATCCAACTGTTGCACAACGCGTTGATGACTGGTTACCAGGCCTACTCCGTGTCTGCAGAGACGAACACTCCCGAGAGTGAGTTGCGCGCCATGGACAAGCGCGCCGAGCGCCGCACAGGACAGCAGACCCTGTCTTTCCCGGAGCGTCGTTTCTCGGATCGCCGCGGCCGCCAGAACCGGGCAGTCGCGTAAAGCAGCGCGCTGGATGCAGTGAACGAAACGGGCACCTTCGGGCGCCCGTTTTAATTTGAAGGGGAGGCCGACCTCAGCCCTGTCCGGGCGCCTGTCGCGCGGAAAGCTGCGTTGAAACCGAATCGATCAGTTGATCGAAGCCGGCCCGCGCTTCGGGCGGGCCTTTGTATTCCACCCATACGGCACCTCCACCCAGGCGCATCAGCACGATTTGCATCGACTCGCCGCCGATGCTGTAAGTCGCCACTGCCCGATCGGCGGGATCCGCGCCGATCGTCGAGCGTATGCACGAGTCGCGGCGGCAAAGCTCGCGCACCATTGCCTGCGGCGTCAGGCCGTCGTCGGGCCGCAAAAACAAAGTCAGCCTCGCCATCGGTCCGTTGATGATTTTCACCACCAGCATATCCGTACCGGTGGCGACGATCTGTTGATTTCTGCCCGGGGTGACGCGCATTCCCTGCCAGTACACCGCGTTGGGATAGCGGTAATGCTCCCAGCCGCTGAGAATGTGATTGAAAAATATTCCGGCGAATATGAGGCTGAAACCAAAAGCGAGGAGGAAAAGCTGTAATACGGAGAAGCGACGCATGGATCGCAACCCTAACCGATAGGCCGTCGTACGTTCAACTTCGCCCTGCGTGATTGCGCCGGTTCGTCATGTTGTCGGTTCACTTCGAGAAGGTGTAGCCGAACGTAAACAGCAATGCAGCAGTGCCAAGGAAGACGAGCTGGGTATCGAACGCGCGATACTGATACCCGACCGAGGGAATGATAGCCCAGGCGAGGCCATTATGATTGAACGGAACCTTGCCCTCGTACTGCCCTCGGTAGCCGTAGAGCGGGCCTCCGGTTAGCTTCACAAAGGGGCCCTGCCCATCTTCTCCGGAAAACCAGCGCTTGCCGGCATAGGCATACACGCTGGGTTGATCGAATGAATTCCGAAAGTAGACCGCACCGTAATCGAGCCCCGACCCGGAAGGGGTCCACTCCAGGCCGGTCAACCAGGGATAGTTGGTGTGATTGACGTCGTAGTGAAAGTGATAGACGTACGGCGAGAATACGAACGTCAGCCTGCCATTTGAGGCAGGCTCATCCGCCGGGGAAGTGACTGCGTGCAACAGGAAAATGGCGCCGATGAGTTTTGCGAGCATGCCTGAAGTCTCTCTGTGGGTCGATTGTAGATACCATCGGCATAGAGTAGCCGACGTTTGGTTGGATTGGAACCAGCTTTGCGGCAATGGATTTCGCTGGCGCAGTGCGGGTAGACAACGAAAGCCTCGCGGCCGCAGGAAATGTCGCGAGGTTACCAGCCATGATCATGCCTCGGGCCGCGCGCCGTTTCGGGATTGATGCCCATGGCCCGAAACGGCATGGTGCTGCCGGCTCTCAGGGCCAAATGGCCACACCGCGTCGGCAAGCAATGGCGTGCGGGCACGTTCGCAGACGCAACCCAACGAGCAATCTGCTTCGCCGAAGTAGAAAACAAACTGGACTTTTCCGCCGTGGCCGATGGCCGCTCAGGCGTGGCAGGTGCTCTTGTAAATCGAATTCTTCGGCGCAGCGAACACCCGGCGCACCATCGGCTCGAAGAACTCCAGAGGGGCGCACTGCATCGCAGGGTCGAAAGCCGGGTTGTCGTAGATCTCGCAAAATCGGGCGGTGCGCTCGAAATGCGGGTGTCCGCGAAACTGCTCGCGCATGCTCGCATCGAGCCCGATATGCTGGAAAAAAAAGTAACCCTGGAAGATGCCGTGCTTTTCGACCATCCAGTGGTTGGCTTCGGACACGAACGGTTTCAGGATGGCTGCCGACACCTCGGTATGGTTCCACGAGCCCAGCGTATCGCCGATGTCGTGCAACAGCGCGCAGACGACATATTCCTCGTCTTCCCCGCCTTTGTGGGCGAGGGTCGCAGTCAAAAGCGAATGCTGCAGGCGATCCACGGCGAAGCCGCCGGTATCTCCGCCCAGCAATTTCAGATGCCCGAGGACGCGATCGGGCAGTCCCGCGGCGAAGGGTTGATGACGCGCAACAATGATGTCCCAGTCCGCCCTGGTGCTCTCCTTCATGGTTTTGAAGCTGGCACGCTGTTCCATCATGTCACCCATTGCATCCTCCGAGATTCGTGTGATTCGACGTTAAGCCAGAGTGGAGTATAGCCGCGCGGAATAAGCCATGCGGCGGCGCGAGGTCAGCTCGTCCTGCGGGTTGCGCAAATCACAGACTTGGCGCGTTTACTCGCCCGCGCCGCTCACGAATTGGCAAGGCACTGATTGCAACCAAATAAGGTTCCTCTGACTTTTCTGTGGATAGAGGCGCTAAGGTGGAATGTAAGAGTCGACAAGCGCGCGGTGCGGGGAGCGTTTGGTGAGGGAAGCCTTACGGCTCGAGGAACGCCCGGCCAGCGGGGGCACGCAAGTAGAGCGACGGAAAAAACGGGAGGGGCCTGACCGCGCCCCTCCGCCCCGACTGCAGGCTTACTTGTTGCCGCCTTTGCGACCTGGGTTGCCGGGCACGCCGCCGAGTTCGTCGTTCGAACGGAAGGGGTTGCCCTGGTTCGAGTTACCCGGATCGCAGCCTTCGGGCCCGTTGCCGACGCCCTGATTGCACTTCGGATGCGCCGTGCCGCCAAGGCTGCCACCGGTACAGCCGGTCAGGGTGCCGCCCGTGACCGTCACCGCGGCTTTGGCGAGAGCCCGCCCGTCGAAGGTTCCAACGCCCCCACTGGTCACGGTAATAGCCGCTCCCGCGAGAATCGTGCCGCTGAACTGCGAAGTGGTCATGGTCGCGTACTCGGCGACCCACCAATTCACGTTGCACGCCTGCGCGCCGTTGGCCATGACCACCGCGAAGTTGGTTGCCTCGAGGTAGCCGGTCCCGCTAGTCCCGATCTTGAACAGCCAGGTGTCGGTCGAGCCTCCCAAGAGCGTCAACGTGCCGGTCGGCGCGGCCGCTGCAGCGAAGCAGTAGACACCGGGTGACAGCGTGACGCCGGCAAGGGTGCCCGTGAGGAAGCGGTCGCACGACTGGCCCGCGAGCGCGTCGTACGCGTTGTTGAAGTCAGTTAAAACCCCGGCGGAAACCGGGGCGATGATCGCCCCATTAATCGCGCACCCGGTGGTGTTAACGACCGAGGCCGGGAGGCCGGATGAGCCCACGTCGCCATTGATGGTGGTGGGTGGAGGTGTGTTGGTACAGGTCACCGCGCCCCCACCGCCGGGCGCTGCACTCAGGACCGCGAAGTTCGACGCCGTACCCAGTGATGGCACGCCGGCGGCGAATGCGGGGGAAGCGCCGCCAACCAGCGCGGCGCTTCCCAGCAAACATGCAAATAGGAACTTTTGGTGATTATTCATGAAGAAAATCCTTTAGTAAGTTTTTCTGCGAACGGCAACAAAACCTCGCGGAAGAGCGTCCCGATTAGCTGAATCACGATGCCGGCGTTGGGCGTTGAGGTTCATGGATCACGACTGATGGCAGAAAATGGCTTTCGTGCAAAAAAGACGAAATCAAACCGATTCTGAGGCCATCTTTCGTAACGATGTTTTTGCGCCGACCGAGACGGAGTTTCTGTGCGCTGGCATACAAATGGCGGACAATATTTTTTTTGTGCGTCGGATTTATCTACGGCCACTGGCGTCAAGGTGGCGTGGTGTAAGCCTGACGACGCTGATGCTGTCGCGGAGCCCGGCGTAATAAAACCTTCGACATACACGAAAGTCGGATCAAGCAAATAAAAAGGGCGCCCGCAGGCGCCCTTTTTATTTTTACTGCCCGGCTT
>JANMYN010000009.1:0-6686 GCA_031382195.1 Betaproteobacteria bacterium | reverse complement strand
CCGGGGCCTTGAAATGCGCCATGCGGCGCAAATATAGCCGCCAAGGGCGCCGAACGCCCGCACCCGATCCAAACCAAAGGAGACAAGATCATGGCCAATGTAACCCGCTACACCCCATTCGACGACCCCTTCGACGATCTCTTCAAGGGTTTTTTTGTGCGCCCGATGGTGCTGGACAGCCAGCCCTCGACGCAGCAGGCGCGCTTGGACGTCACGGAAGACGACGGTGCCTATAAAGTGCGAGCCGAAATTCCCGTCGTTAGCAAGGACGATATCAGCGTCACCATCGACGGCAACCAGGTGGCGATCAGCGCTGAAGTCAAACACAGCCACGAGGACAAGCAGGGCGAAAAGGTCCTGCGTTCCGAGCGCTTCTACGGCAAGGTCTATCGCGCCTTCAGTCTGGCGCAGGACGTGGATGAGGCTTCCGCGCAGGCCAAATACAACGAGGGTGTGCTGGAATTGCGATTGCCGAAAAAGGCAGTAGTGTCTGCGAAGAAACTTTCGATTCAGTAACGCAGCCGGTTGGCACCCCAAGAAGGGGGGTGGCGGCCGGCCTTCTCCCGTCCAGTGGTCGCTGACACGTCGGTCGGTTAGAATTCGCGCGTCCCAAGTCCGCTCCGGTGCACCATGCCCCTGTCCGCCAATGAAGTAGCGCAGAAAGCGCAGATCCTCGCTGAAGCGTTGCCTTACATCCGCCGCTTTCATGGCAAGACCATCGTCATCAAGTACGGCGGCAATGCCATGATTGAGGAAAAACTCAAGCACTCCTTTGCGCGCGACGTGGTGCTGCTCAAGTTGGTGGGTATGGACCCGGTAGTCGTCCACGGGGGCGGGCCGCAGATCGACGAAGTCCTCAAGCGCGTCGGCAAGAAAGCCGAATTCATCCAGGGCATGCGCGTAACCGACCGCGAAACCATGGATATCGTCGAAATGGTGCTGGGAGGTCTGGTCAACAAGGACATCGTCAATCTGATCAACCAGAACGGCGGGCGCGCCATCGGCCTGACCGGCAAGGACGGTTCATTCATCCGCGCCAAGAAGATGTTGCTGCCGAACAAGGATAATGCGGCCGAAATGCTCGATATCGGCCAGGTTGGCGAGATCCAGAGCATCGACCCGGAAGTGATTTCGCTGCTGGAGAGCCGCGAATTCATTCCCGTGGTGGCGCCGATCGGCGTGGGCGAGGACGGCGAGTCCTACAACATCAATGCCGATCATGTGGCAGGAAAACTGGCCGAAATTCTGCGCGCGGAAAAACTGATCCTGCTGACCAATACCCCTGGCGTACTCGACAAGAGCGGCAAGCTGCTGACGGGATTGACGCCGAAACAGGTCGACGATCTGTTCGCGGACGGCACCATCCACGGCGGCATGATGCCAAAGATCGGCTCGGCACTCGATGCAGCCAAGAGCGGCGTAAAGAGTGTGCACATCATCGACGGGCGCGTCGAACATGCATTGCTGCTCGAAGTGCTGACCGATCAGGGTGTGGGCACGTTGATCCGCAATCGCTGACGATCAGCGCGTCAATGGCGAGCGCGCGCTCCTTCCCCTGAAATGGCTGCTTCCGGCGCAAGCAGGTCGAGGGTATGGATCTTCGACCTGGACAATACCTTGCACGATGCGCGCCCCCATATCTTTCCGCATATCAATCGCTCGATGACGCAGTACGTGGCCGGGCTCCTTGGTCTGGGTGAAGAGGACGCCGACGAACTGCGACATTTTTACTGGAAACGCTATGGCGCGACCCTGATTGGACTGATCCGGCACCATCGGGTCGATCCGGGACATTTCTTGCGCGAAACCCATCGTTTCCCGGAACTCGACCGCATGATCGTGGGTAGCCGGAAATTGCGCTCTGTCTTGCGGCGCCTGCCGGGCCGCAAGATCGTGTTCTCGAATGCGCCGGGACATTACGCTCGTGCCGTATTGCAGGCGCTGGGGGTTAGCGATCTGTTCGACGACGTATTCTCGATCGAACGCACGCGGTTCCGGCCCAAACCGCAAGCGCACGGATTTCTGCGCCTGATGCACGCGCATCGCCTGGTGGCGTCGAGGTGCATCATGGTGGAAGACAGCCTGGAGAATCTGCGCACCGCCAAGCGCTTGGGAATGAAGACCGTTTGGGTCGGCGAATCGAATTGTGCCCCGGCCTGGGTGGACGCCAATGTGCGGCAACTGGTCCGGCTGCCGAGGCTGTTGCATCGACTTTAACGCGCGCCGCTTCGCGCGACGCCGGTTCGTGTTAAATTCCCGGGCGTTCGGGTAACCTTTCTTTCCCCACCAAAAACAGCGCCGCCATGCCGACGAAGCCCGGAGAACGCAAGCTGCAGATCCTGCAGACTCTTGCGAGCATGCTTGAAAATCCCAAGGGAGAAAAGATCACCACCGCTGCGCTCGCGGCGCGGCTCGACGTCTCCGAGGCGGCGCTCTACCGCCATTTCGCGAGCAAAGCGCAGATGTTCGAGGGACTGATCGAATTCATCGAGCAGACCCTGTTCGGCCTGGTGAACAAGATTACTGCGGAAGAATCCAGCGGATTGAAGCAGCTCGAGGCGATCATGACGACTTTGCTCGGATTCGCCAAGAAAAACCCCGGAATGACGCGCGTACTGATCGGCGATGCGCTGGTGAACGAAGATGAACGCCTGCAGGCTCGCATTAACCAACTGCATGACCGGCTCGAAGCAACGCTGAAGCAGGCATTGCGCTTCGCGATTTCGGAAAAGCAGATTGCGGAAAATACCGATGCGGCCGCACAGGCCAATCTCATGATCGCTTTTGTCATCGGCCGCTGGCACCAGTTTGCCAAGAGCGGATTCAGGCGCGACCCGACAGAGCAATGGGCCGCGCAATGGCCCGCGTTGGTCTAGCGTCGTTGGACTACGCCGCCAATAAGTTCAGAATTGCGGTGTGCGCCGGCATTCTTGTATTGCTGGGCGGGTGCGGCGCCTCGGACGACGACTTCGCGAAAGTCGTCGTCGGTACATGGGGTTCGCGCGAAGTGGCACCGGACGATGTCATCGTCGAAACCCAGTTCACTCTGCTGCCCGGCGGGCGGGTCAACTGGCAGGGCCAGTTGCGCATGCTCGTCCCCGCCGACTTTTCTCTGCCGAATCGCGCCAATTTCGAAGTCAAGAATGGCCGTCTGGTGTATTACTTCTCGGCGAGCGGCAACTGGACGGTGCGCGATGGTTACCTGCATACCAAGATCGAATCCTCGACTTTTCCCAGTCTGATGCCGGTGGGTTTCGCCGCCGCGTGGAAGCTCAAGGAAGTCACCCGCAAGGAAATGATCTACGTGTCCGCCGTCAATGGCCGGACGCGGGTCGAATATCGCAAGGAATAGATCCCGCCACAGAGACAAATTCAGGATCGAAAATCTCACCACGAAGGCACGAAGGACACGAAGTCACACAAAGAACGATAACATCAGGTCCAGATTTTCTTCGTGTCGTTCGTGTCGTTCGTGCCTTCGTGGTGAGCAGTTTGACCTTGAAGTTTTGTGCGCTTGCGTGGGCCATCCGACCGTTCGACCCTAGCGCTCCGTTGCGCATGCCTTGGTCGTCACGCGCTGCGCGGTACCTCCCGTGCCGCACACGGCGCAAAGCGGATCTTTCTTGAGCCGCACGCTGCGCCACTCCATGGTCAGTGCATCGAGCAGCAACAGCCGGCCGGTCAGGTCGCGCCCCACGCCCATCAGCAGTTTTAGTGCCTCGGCGGCCTGGATCGACCCGATGATGCCGACCAGCGGTGCGAACACACCCATGACGGCGCAACGCATTTCCTCGGGGTCGCCACTTTCCGGAAACAGGCACTGATAGCACGGGCTGTCAGTTCTGCGCAGATCGAATACGGCCACCTGGCCGTCGAATCGCACGCCCGCGCCCGATACCAGCGGTTTTGCGAAGCGGACGCAAGCGCGATTGATGGCATGACGCGTGGCAAAATTGTCGGTGCAATCGAGGATCACATCCGCTGACTGGACCAGCTGCTCCAATCGATCGCCCATCACGCGTTCGGCAATGGCGGTAACAACGGTCTGTGGGTTGATGCGTAATAACGTGCGGCGTGCCGAATCGACTTTGCGCTCGCCGATTGAATCGGTGAAATGAACGATCTGTCGTTGTAGATTGGTCAGGTCGACGTTGTCGTCGTCGCAGATCGTCAGCCGCCCCACGCCGCTCGCCGTAAGGTAAAGCGACACGGGCGCGCCGAGTCCGCCGGCACCGATCATCAGGACATGCGCGTCGAGCAGCTTCTGCTGGCCGTCGATTTCGATCTCGGGCAGCAGGATGTGGCGGCTGTAACGCAATAGCTGGTTGTCGTCCATGGCGCTCAAGAAAGCGGATTTTGCCGGCATCTTAACGCGCAAGGCCCGCTCTGGAGCGGGCCTTGCGTTGCTACGCTTGCCGTGCCGGCTTTATCTCTTGCCGATGATCTGCAGGCCTTTAAGCAGATTCAACGCCTGATTCAATTGATAGTCGTTTTTCGACACGATGTCCGGCGGCGTGCCATCGTCGGCAGGTTTGTCCTCGGCCTTGGGCGCGGATGGCGCCGGCGATACTGCCGACTGCGGCTGCGGTACGGGTTGTTTGACCTCCGGCGAACCGCCTTGCGGATTGGCCAGATGACGCTCCAGGTCGGCTTCGCGCAATCTGGAGGCGGCCTCCCCCTCGGTCACGGTGGCTTCTTCGACGATGATGTCGGGTGTGATGCCCTTCGCCTGAATGGAGCGTCCGTTCGGCGTGTAGTAGCGCGCGGTGGTGAGCTTGATCGCGGTGCCGTTGCCAAGCGGGAGTATGGTCTGCACCGATCCCTTGCCAAACGTTTGCGTCCCCATGATGACGGCGCGCTTGTGATCCTGCAGCGCGCCGGCCACGATTTCTGATGCCGACGCCGAACCGCTGTTGACCAGCACGACCATCGGCAGCGTCTTCATCTCCTTCGGCAGCTTCTTCAAATAGTCGTCCTTGCTGCCGCGCAGATAATACTCGGGCCGTGCGAAGAGCTTCATCTTGGCGTCTTCTGTACGGCCCTCGGTATAGACCACCAGCGCATCGCTTGGCAGGAAGGCCGACGAAATGGCCACGGCGCTATTGAGCAGGCCGCCCGGATCATTGCGCAAATCCAGGATGATTCCCTTCATCGGACCGTTGTTATCCTTGAACTGCTTCTCGACGAATTTCGCCAGGGTTTCGCCGGTGTGCTCCTGGAACTGGGTGACACGGAAATAGGCGTACCCGGGTTCGAGCAACTTGGATTTCACGCTCTGGATCTGAATCACGGCGCGGGTCAGTGTCACGACGCGCGGCTTGGTGTCGCCTTTGCGTACGAAGGTCAGCGTGATCGGCGTATTGGGTTTGCCGCGCATGCGCTTCACAGCGTCGTTGAGGCTCATGCCCTTCACATTGACATCATCGAGCTTGATGATCAGATCACCCGATTTGAGGCCGGCCCGCCATGCCGGCGTATCCTCGATCGGCGCGACGACCTTGACGAAGCCGTCTTCCATGCCAACCTCTATCCCCAGGCCGCCGAATTCTCCCTGGGTGCCGACCTGCAAGTCCCTGAATGCTTCCGCGTCCAGATAGGCTGAATGCGGGTCCAGGCCGGACAGCATGCCGTTGATGGCTTCGGAAATAAGCTTCTTGTCGTCGACCGGTTCGACATAGTCGTTCTTGATGCGGCCGAATACTTCCGTGAACGCGCGCAAATCCTCGATCGGCAGCGGGCCGGCGCTTTTTTGCGCCACGGCGGAAAAGTTCAGGCTGATCAGTACGCCGATGACTGCCCCGACCAGAATCAGGCCAATCTGCCGAAATTTTCTATGCATCTTCATGACTCCTCAAGCGCGCAACCCGGTGGCGCGCGATCTCATTTCAAAGTAATCCAAGGGATGGGGTCGAAAGGCTTTCCCTGAAATCTCAACTCAAAGTATAAACCTGATTCAGGGTTGCCACCGCTGTTGCCGGTTGCGGCGATTGTATCGCCCGCCCGGGTTTCGTCGCCGACCTGCTTGAGCAGCGACTCGTTATTGCCGTAAAGGCTCATGTAACTGTCGCCGTGATCGAGAATCAGCAGGTTACCGAAGCCGCGCAGCCAGTCGGCGTATACTACCCGACCACCGGCTACCGCCTTGACCTCCCGGCCAGGTTTGGCGGAAATGAACAAACCCTTCCAGGACAAGCCGCTGTCCTGTCTTTGGCCACCGAAGCGGTTCATAAGTTCACCTATAACGGGCAACCGCAGCCTGCCCTTTAATTGGCGAAACGGCCCTGCTCCCGTGTCGACATTCGGCAATGCCTGATTGGTTATGCGTTTGCCCGTTTTCTTATTCTTGCGCGCCGCCTCCTTTGCCAGTCGTTCCATCAGTTGGGAGAGCCGCTCTTCGTCATGTTTGAGCGTGGAAAGCTGCTTGCGGCTCTTTTCGATGTCGTCCGAAACCTTGGCGTAGACCCGCTGGCGTTCCGCTTTTTCCTTCTCCAGTCTGCGCATTTGCAGGGTTTCCTGGGTTTGTAGCGCGTGCAACTCCGAACTCTTGCGTCGGGTTTCGCCGGTCAGTTTCTCGAGGCTGGCGAGATTTTCCCTGAAGCTGGCGAGCAATTCGGAGCGGGCTCGTGAAACGTAACTGAGGTAGTGCAGCTGACGCGCGATTTCGTTCGGGTCTTCGCCATTGAGCA
>JANMYN010000046.1:0-2509 GCA_031382195.1 Betaproteobacteria bacterium | reverse complement strand
CACGATTTCACAGTTGCGCGACAAACTGACTGTCAATGTTCTCGATACCGAAATTGATGCTGCCGAAATCCGCTTCGAACCGGACTGAGCGGGTTCTATCTCGTGCACAGTCTCGGCGCATGGCCCCGATTCGCCGATGTGCACTACTGGTGGATGCACGCGATGGTGCTGGTCTGGGGCGTGTTCACGCTCATGCTGTTCGTGGTCGAGCCCCTGTGGTTGCACCGCTGGTTCCAGGCGCGCGCGCAGCGGGACCCGGAAGGCACGATTTCAATTATTGCCCGGATGCATTGGGCGTTGCTGGCGGCGAGCGTGATCACGATTGCGGGCGCTGTCGCAGGCAGCCACGGCTGGATACTCGGGTCATGAGTTACTTCACGATCAAGTCCATGCACGTCGGCACCGTCATCGCGATGCTTCAGCCTGTTCTTCCTGCGCGGAGTGTGGATGATGGCGGCCCCCGAAAAACTCGCTGCGCGCTGGGTGCGGGTTTCAGGGACAACTTCATAAGACTGCTTTGCTGTGGCCATTCAGCCGGGATTCGACCTGCACGCGCGGGAGTGCGGAAAAATACATGACCATCAGTTCCCGCTTACGCTGTTCGTTCAGGTGCGCACGGGTCTGCAGGTTAATGAGATTGCCGAACAGCGCGACCTCGGCTTTGGAATCGACGTAGAAGACGTTGACGCCATCGGCCTGGATCTCGTAGAGATCGATATAAGGCAGCTTGCGGATCTCGCCGATGGCGACCTGGGGCATTTTCGCGATGAGCGCGCGCCGCAGGCTGGACGCATTCTCCGCCGGGGCAAGTTGCGGACTAAAGAGGTAGATCGCCGACAACAACAGGAAGTTTTTCATCTGCAAGGCTCCGAAAGGTTGGACACACGACGCGACGAACTGCGTCGCCACTGCTGTTGATGCTTGCAGAATTGGCTTACAACGAATGAGCGGGCGACTTCCGTGTCAACCCTGCCGGCTCCCTCCGCTTCGAAATAGAGGAGGGTTAGCTTTGCGGTTGAACTTAAACCGCGTTTCGTTCAACACCCCTTGCGCAAGACTCAACAACGAGCGGCTAGTCTGCCGGCGAAACGTGACAGCCAGTTGTCAGCGCGCACTACCGAGGAAGGAATGCAAGGTATTGTCACAAATTTCTTTCGAATCTGAAATGAGGCTGTCATGTTCGTGCGTTTTAATGCGCACCATCATGAAAACGAGACTCATGTTCTGAATCCGGGCGACAACGCCGCCCCCCGGGTGAACCGATACAGGTCCATCTGGATCTCTGACATCCACCTGGGAACACCCGGCTGCCAAGCCGGATATCTGCTGGACTTCCTGCGGCTCAATGAATCCGATCACCTCTACCTGGTTGGCGACATCATCGATGGCTGGCAACTGAAGCGCGGCTGGTACTGGCCACAGGCTCACAACGACGTGGTGCAGAAGATCCTGCGCAAGGCGCGCGGGGGCACGCGAGTGACTTATATCGCCGGCAACCACGACGAAGTCTTGCGCCAGTTCCTCGGCCTTGCCTTCGGCGATATCGAAATCTGCGACGAGGCGGTGCATACCATGGCCGACGGCCGCAAGTTCCTGGTGGTGCACGGTGATCTCTACGATGCAGTGGTACAGCAGGCCAAATGGCTGGCGCTAGTCGGCGACCAGCTCTATACGCTGATCCTGAAGCTGAACCAGTGGTTCAACCACATTCGCGCCAAGCTCGGTTTCGACTACTGGTCTCTCTCGCAATACCTGAAGCACAAAGCCAAGAACGCGGTCAATTTCATGACGGCTTTCGAGGATGCAGTCGCCCGGGAGGCACGCAGCCGCGGCTTCCACGGCGTGGTCTGCGGCCACATCCACAAGGCGCAGATCAAGACCATCGACGGCGTCGTGTACTGCAACGACGGCGACTGGGTGGAAAGCCTCTCCGCCCTGGTGGAAACCTTCTCAGGCGAACTGAAGATCGTCGAATGGCAGCGCCGCCTCCTGCCCGCCCCATCCACCCTAGCCATCGAACACGAGAAGGAATTTCTCGCATGAAAGTCATGATCGTCACGGACGCATGGAAGCCGCAGGTAAACGGGGTGGTCACGACGCTGGGCAAAATTGGCGAGGGATTGAACCGGCTCGGACACGAGACCCGCTTCGTCACGCCGCAACTTTTCAGATCGATCCCCTGCCCGACCTACCCGGAAATCCGGCTGAGCCTGATGCCCTATGCCGGCGTCCGCCGGGAGATCGAGGCATTCGCGCCGGATGCCATTCACATCGCCACCGAAGGTCCGCTCGGACTCGCCGCACGCCGCTATTGCCTCAAACGGAAGATCGCATTCACCTCGGCCTTCCACACGCGCTTTGCAGAATATGTTCACGCGCGAATTCGCGTTCCGGTCGATCTGACCTACCGATGGCTGCGCAACTTCCATGCACCCTCGAGTGCGCTGATGGTCCCGACGCCCAGCGTGCAACGCGACCTGGATGCCCGCGGTTTCACCAACACCGTGGC
>JANMYN010000043.1:0-2370 GCA_031382195.1 Betaproteobacteria bacterium | reverse complement strand
CACGAGTGCGAGGTCGTCAACGGCGAGGGCATGCGCGTGTTGCCGCGGCAACTGCCGGCCATGGCGCCGAAAATGGCCTTCTCCAGCTATCACGCCTTGATCTCGCGTTCACCCGAGCGCCGGGACGCCGCGTAAGCCCACGACGCAAGCCAGGGAAATTATAGGGCGCTGCGTGGACTTGAGCCTGTTCAACTCGGACCTCTGGGAACCGGCCCTGGACAAATTCACCGAGGCGACCGGGCTGGAAGTCAAGCTGTTCGGTGCCGACGCAAAAGTGCATCAAGGCTCGGTCCATTCCACGCCGCTGATGAAGTTGTTCAGCAAGTATGGGGTCGAGCCGGGCCTGTTCGCCGAATGCGCGCACCGCTGCCTGCAGCAATCCACCGATCGGCCCGCAGTCGTCGTCGCCGAGGAACACGAGCTGATGGTGGTGGGCACCTCGCTGGCACTCGAAGGCGCAGTCGTGGGCGCCGCGGTCGCCGGGTACGCATTCGGTGGATTTTCCCACGTCGCCTCGGTCCAACGCTGGGCCAAGTCCGCCGGTGTGCCGTTCGAGTCGCTGTGGAACATCGCGCGCCAGCAGCCGCCTGTGCCGCGACGCCGCCTGCTCCTGCACGGCGAGTTGCTTCAAGTCCTTGGGGATGCGCTGCTGCGCGAGAATCACCGCACGCGGCAGTACGAGGACGCGGTGGTGAAGCTGGAGGCGGCGGCCGCGGCGAAGGACGAGTTTATGGCGGTGGTCTCGCACGAATTGCGCACGCCGCTTGCGCCGATCCTCGGCTGGGCCGGCGTACTGAAGAAAAACCCGAGCCCCGCGCAAGTGCGCCGGGCGGCCGAGGTCATCGAGCGCAATGTCCTGCTGCAGACGCGCATGGTCGAGGATCTGCTGGATTTGAACGTGTCCGCGCGCGGCGCGGTGACGCTTGATTTAGCGATTCGCGACCTGGCGGCGTGCGTTCGTGCGGTGCTCGAAGCGAGTGCCCCGGAAATCGAGAAGAAGGAGATCCACCTTGAGTTCGTCGACGCCGGCGAGCCAGTGCTCGTCGAAGCCGACATCGACCGGCTGCAGCAGATCTTCGGCAACATCATTTCCAATGCGGTGAAGTTCACGCCGGCAGGCGGCGCGATTCGCGTCGACATCACCAGGGAACTGGGTAGCGCGAAGGTAGTCGTGGCCGATACAGGTGCGGGAATCTCGGCTGCGTTCCTGCCGTTCGTATTCGATATGTTCCAGCAGCAGGAGAGCGGCACGCAACGAAGTTACGCGGGACTTGGGATCGGGCTTGCCCTGGTGAAAAATCTCACCGAGCTTCACAAGGGCTCGGTGGATATCGCCAGCGCGGGCACGAGTTGCGGAACGCAAGTGACGGTCCGGCTTCCGCTCGCGCTCGCACCGGTCCTGGGTGACACGGTGGCCCTGGGTGACACCGTGGCCCTGGGTGACACCGTGGCCCTGCGTGACACCGTGGCGAGCGCCGAAAAGCCTTCGACGACGGCACTGGCCGGGCTTTCCGTTCTTGTGGTCGATGACATCGAGGATGCCCGCGAGACCCTGCGCATCCTGCTCCAGCATCTCGGCGCCAAGGTCGCGGTCGCGCGCAATGGCCGCGAAGGCCTGGTCATGGTCAGGGATGCCGGGCCCGACCTGGTGCTGTGCGACTTGCGCATGCCGGAGATGGATGGATTCGAGTTCATGCGCGAATTGCAACGCGCGACGCCGCCGGCGCATCCGCCCGTGGTGGCCGTGACCGCGATGGCGAGCGACACGGACCGCCTGCGCACACTGGAGGCCGGTTTCGAGGCCCATATCAACAAGCCGTATGACGAAGCCGCCATCCTAGCCGCGGTGGGCGCGGCGCTTCGCCCCCATGCCGAGGTGCGTAATGCCGTAGCGATGGACACCGCCGGCCCGAGATGACATGAGCCTCACTCCAACGCAAAGCGAAGACGCCAAGAGAAGGGACCAATCATCGCCCGTCATGGGCGTTGCCAGTGCGCAGGCACCGAAGCGAATCTTGATCGCCGACGACAATCTGGACATCCTGTCCTTCATGCAAGCCGCGCTCGAAGGCGCAGGTTACGACGTGCGGGTCGCGCCAGAGGGAGCGCAGGCACTCGCTCTGCAGACACAGCGCGGCGCCGACCTGCTGATCACCGATATCTTCATGCCGGGACAGGACGGGATCGAGACGCTGCGTGACTGCAAGGTCCGCTTTCCGCAAACCCGCATCATCGTCATGTCGGCCGGCGGCGGTTCCAGCCGGAAATTGAACTACCTGCCCGCCGCGGCGCTCATCGGGGCCGACGCGACACTGCGCAAGCCGTTCAACGTGGACCAACTCCTCGACGCCGTGACCAAAGTGTTGCAGG
>JANMYN010000034.1:0-1699 GCA_031382195.1 Betaproteobacteria bacterium | reverse complement strand
TGCGCGGACCTGGCTCGCCGATGCCGCGCAACGCCTGCGCAGCGGTGGCGATACCGATCTGTATCGGTCCGTCAGCCTGGTGACACGCAAAATCGGCAAGGCCGACCTTGCACTTTCCCCTGCGGAGATGGGGCAGGCGGCTGCTGCGCGCGAGAGCTGGAACCCGTCGGACTGGAGCCTGGATCAGGCGGCGCGCATTTATCTGCTGCTGGTGTCCGGCGCGGATGGCGCGACTTTCCTGCGCCGCCTGGACCAGCTTTGCAATACGGCGGATGTCGGCGAACTGGTGGCCTTTTATCGTGGCCTGCCGCTGTACCCGGATCAATCGCGTTACGTGTTGCGTGCCGCGGAAGGCATACGCACCAATATGAAGGCGGTCTTCGAGGCCGTCGCGCACCGCAATCCGTATCCCGCGGAGCAACTATCCGAGCCTGCCTGGAACCAGATGGTGCTCAAGACGTTATTCATCGGCAGTACCCTGCACCCAATCGTCGCCCTTGACCGGCGCGTCAATCCCGAGCTGGCACGGATGTTGTGCGATTATGCGCACGAGCGCTGGGCAGCCGGTCGTCCGATCAGCCCCGAGCTGTGGCGCTGTGTCGGGCCGCATGCCCGCGGTGAAATGTTGCATGACCTCGGGCGCGTTCTGGAAAAGGGAACCGGTCCCGAACGCACCGCAGCAGCGCTGGCGCTGGCGAGTTCGCCCGATCCGGCGGCGCTCGGGCTGTTGAGGGCGTATCCTGAGTTGTCGGTTGCCGTTAGTGGAAATAAAGTGAACTGGCAGATGCTGGCCAGTTCGGCCTGACCCCGTATCGATTATCTGGAGATTCAACATGCGATTCATCGACCCGCATATCCACATGAGCGCGCGTACCACCGACGACTACGAGCGCATGGCTGCCGCCGGCATCGTCGCGTTGATCGAGCCGGCTTTCTGGCTCGGGCAGCCGCGCACCCAGGTCGGCAGCTACATCGACTACATGTCCAGCCTGGTCGGCTGGGAACGTTTCCGCGCCGCGCAATTCGGCATCCACCACTACTGCACCATCGGACTCAACAGCAAGGAAGCCAACAACGAGGCGCTGGCCGAACAAGTGCTGGAGGTGCTGCCGCGTTATCTGGTGAAGGAGGGCGTGGTGGCGGTTGGCGAAATCGGCTACGACGATCAGACCCCGGTCGAGGACAAGTACTACCGCGCCCAGCTCGCGCTCGCCAAGGAATTCGACATGCTCGTGCAAGTGCATACGCCGCATCGCGACAAGAAGAGCGGAACCATCCGCAGCATGGATGTCGCGGTAGAGATGGGCGTCAAGCCGGAACATGTCGTGATCGACCACAACAATGAAGAGACCGTGCAGGACGTGCTCGATCGCGGTTTCTGGGCGGCGTTCACCATCTATCCGAATACAAAAATGGGCAACGAGCGCATGGTGGAAGTCGCACGCAAGTACGGCTCCAACCGCATATTCATCGACTCCAGCGCGGACTGGGGTGTATCGGACCCGCTGGCGGTGCCGAAGACCGCGCGGCTCATGCTGGATCGGGGCATTGCGGCCAAGGATGTCGAGGCGATCTGCTACGGCAATGCGCTCAAGGCATTCGGCCAGAGCGGACAGATGAAAGAGGAGCACTGGCTCAATCCGGCGCCGATCGACCAGCGCATGCTGTTCGAGGGCAATTCCGTGCTGCGCGGACAGAC
>JANMYN010000003.1:0-2650 GCA_031382195.1 Betaproteobacteria bacterium | reverse complement strand
TTCGTCGAGTTTTTTGCCGGAAGCGCCTGCCATATAGATATTGAGCGACTGGGCCTGGTCGATCCATTTCTGCCGCCGCGATCCCGCTTCCACCACCCAGGACGGGTCAACCTCGAAGGCGGTGGCATAAAGGCTGCGGATTTCCTGCGGGATACGGTCGATCTTGGCCAGGCTGCCGTCGAAATACTTGAGATCTGCGATCATGACCTCGTCCCAGATGTTGAGCTTTTTGAGGTCACGAACCAGATATTCGTTGGTCACCGTGAACTCGCCTGACAGGTTGGATTTCACGTACAGGTTCTGGTACGTCGGCTCGATCGAGGCCGAGACTCCGATAATATTGGCGATGGTCGCGGTTGGAGCAATGGCCAGGCAGTTGGAATTGCGCATGCCAAACTGGCGAATGCGGGCACGCAGCGGCTCCCAGTTTAACGTTGAGGAATCGTTGACTTCGACATAGCCCCCGCGCTCCTCGGTCAACAGTTTGAGCGAATCCTGCGGCAGAATACCTTTTGACCACAGCGAGCCCTCATACGTCGAGTAACGGCCGCGCTCTTCAGCCAGGTCGGTCGAGGCCCAGTAAGCGCAGTAGGCCACCGCCTCCATGGAACGATCCGCGAATTCCATGGCCTCCCGGGAACCGTAAGCCACCCGCATCTCGTGCAGACAGTCCTGGAACCCCATGATGCCGAGCCCGACGGGGCGATGCTTGAAATTGGCGTTGCGAGCCTTGTTGACGGCGTAATAATTGATGTCGATCACGTTGTCGAGCATGCGCATGGCGGTCGACACCGTATGCTTCAGTTTGTCCTGGTCCAGCTTGCCGTCCTTGATGTGGGCAACAAGGTTGACCGAACCCAGGTTGCAGACCGCAATTTCCGTGTCCGAGGTGTTGAGCGTGATCTCGGTGCAAAGGTTGGAGCTGTGAACCATGCCGACATGCTGCTGCGGGCTGCGGATATTGCACGGATCCTTGAATGTGATCCACGGATGCCCGGTTTCGAACAACATCGTCAACATCTTGCGCCAGATCGTCAGAGCCGGCACGCGTTTGAACAACTTCAGTTCCCCGGTCGTAGTGCGGCGCTCGTATTCGACATAAGCGACCTCGAATTCCCTGCCGACCTTGTCGTGCAGGTCAGGCGTATCTGCGGGCGAGAATAGAGTCCATTCTCCGGCTTCCATGACCCGCTTCATGAACAGGTCCGGGATCCAGTTGGCGGTGTTCATGTCGTGAGTGCGGCGGCGATCATCGCCCGTGTTTTTGCGCAGTTCGAGGAATTCCTCGATGTCCAGATGCCAGGTCTCCAGGTACGAGCACACGGCGCCTTTGCGCTTGCCGCCCTGGTTGACCGCCACAGCGGTGTCGTTCACAACCTTGAGGAAGGGAACGACGCCCTGGGACTTGCCGTTGGTCCCCTTGATATGGGAGCCGAGCGCGCGCACCGGAGTCCAGTCATTGCCGAGCCCGCCGGCAAACTTGGACAACAGAGCGTTCTCCTTGATGGCGTCGTAGATGCCCTCCAGGTCATCAGACACTGTCGTCAGGTAGCAGCTCGACAGCTGTGAGCGCCGCGTGCCGGAATTGAACAGCGTCGGCGTCGAGGACATGAAATCGAAGCTTGACAGTACGTTGTAGAACTCGATGGCTCGGGCTTCGCGTTCGACTTCATTGATGGCGAGGCCCATCGCCACTCGCATGAAAAAAGCTTGCGGCAATTCGATACGCCGATCGCTCACGTGCAGGAAGTAACGGTCATAGAGCGTCTGCAAGCCCAGATAGCCGAACTTGAAATCACGGTTGGCATCCAGCGCCGCGCCCAGCGACCGCAGGTCGAACCGGCTCAGCCGCTCGTCGAGCAAACCCGCATCGATGCCGCGTTTGATGAATTGCGGGAAATAATCCGAATAACGGGTGTGCATGCCGGCCTGGGTGACTTCCTCGCCCAGGACCTCGAAACGCACGCTATTAAGCAGCAGGCGCGCGGTGACGTAGCTGTACGCCGGGTCCTTTTCAATGAGGGAGCGGGCAGCCAGGATGGTGCACTTGCGCACCTCATCCATGGGCACGCCGTCATACAGGTCCTTAAGCGTCATCTGCAGAATCAGGCCCGCATCGACCGCACGACCCAAACCTTCGCAGGAATCCTTGATCAGCGCGGTCAGCCGCTCCATTTCGAGCGGGCGGGTCTGCCCGCCTTCGATCACGTTAATGCTCGGGATGGAACTTGCGGCGGCGTGGGCCTCGCGATTTCTGGCCCGCTCGCGAGCCCGATCTTCGCGGTACAGCACGTAAGATCGCGCCACCTCGTGCTCGCCGGAACGCATGAGCGAAAGCTCGACCTGGTCCTGAATGTCCTCGATGTGGAACGTGCCGCCATTGGGCTGGCGACGCATGAGCGCATTGACGACGGCCTCGGTTAGCGTTTCGACCAACTCGCGCACTCGCGCGGATCCTGCACCCTGGCCGCCATTAATGGCGAGAAACGCCTTGGTCACCGCCACCGCAATCTTGCCTGGCTCAAAGGAGACCACGGCGCCATTGCGCCGGATGACCTTGTATTGCGCATAGCGCTGCTTCTGCTGGCTGGAGGCGCTGTCTTCCTTGGAATAGCCGGCGGCCGGAACGGATGTAGCCGGGTTGGTGCCT
>JANMYN010000013.1:0-1946 GCA_031382195.1 Betaproteobacteria bacterium | reverse complement strand
GCAGCCGCGGCCGCAGCCAGTTTGCAACTTCCTGAGCCTGCTTCGTGCCCTTGGCGGTAAGTTTGCGCGCCAGATCAGGTGTGCCATCTTCAGCGTCTGCATGGCGCCATAGGATCAAATCCATTTCATTCTCCCGAAAGCCAAGCGCCCATCAAAAGGTCTTCCGCCATGGCGGCGATTCATCGAATTGTTTCCAGGCGGCTTGCAGCCGGTTGCAGCACTGCTGCGCATCGTGCGCACACCAGCCGCGCACGAAGCCAACCGCCTGTTGGTAGTCCATTGACGCGTCCTCGGACGCCAGGCCGTCGAGCAGTCTCCACGCGATCGCATCGTCGTTGAGCCGTCCGAGCAACGCCTGCAGGTCGACCAGTGTTTGCAAAGCGCCCTGTGCCTTATCCCCCGCGAACAGAGGCAGAAAGAATTCGATTGCGTAGCGCAGGCGCTTGACGCGAATGCGCAGCCGGTGAAGTTCCGCGAACCCGAGTTGCCCTATGTGACGATGGCGCCTCTTTACGTGCGCGTACCGGTGCGACACCAGTTTCGTCGCGAACCTCAGCAGCGTCATGCTTGCGTTAGCCGCCCGGCCCGTTTCGCGACGCCATTGTCCGGCGGCAAGTGACCGCGCCAACCGCAGCAGCAGCACGGTGTATGCCGGCGCAGTCATTGCCGTGCGCACGGCGCGAGCGGCTCGCTGCCGTGAATCCTGCGTCCGCTGCCGCAGGGCGGCGACGCCGGCATGCCGGGCAGACCCCGCATGCGACAACGTTTCGACGGCAAACACGTCCAGATCGCGCGCTTCGCCCAGCAGGTGGGCTACCTGCTTCAGTCCATCCAAAGCCTGCGAAAAATGCGATTTGGGTATAACCGCATCAAAAAGGCGAAATACCGAGCGCAAACGCCGCAATGCTATCCGCGCCTGGTGAAGATACTCCGGATCGCGACCCGCGAGCAGCCCGATCTCGTTATCCTGCAGATGTGCAAGACTGTGAAATGCGATGGCGACGAAGGCGTCGTCGAGCGTCATGTCCGCGGAAAGTGGCGGCGTCGAGGCTTTCACCGGCGCGGGTTCGATATGTGCCGCCAGCGCGTAGCCGCGCTGCGCCTTGCTGCGATTGTCGAGCCTTACCGGCAGGTCGCGAGCAATCTCGAGCGCCAGATCAAACAACGCGTGCGTTTCTCCAGCCTTGAGTTCGAGTTCGATTTCGCAAATTGGCTCGCGTTGCTCGTCTGCCACTATCGCGCCGCGATCCAGACTGACTTCGATGATCGTGCCGACACTTGGCCGTATCGACGTCGAACTGCGTTTGAAATCGGTAGTGAATGCGACTTGAAGCGCCTCACGTGTTTTCCTTTCGGCTATCAGTTTGCCGAAGCCGGCTTCTATCATCGCCGGAAAGCTCAGCAGTTGGGCGGCGACTTCGGTCTCGTGCTCGTTGCGCCGGTGCAGGCCAGCGGCGGCATTCCCTGCGCTCTTGATGGTCTGGATCCAGCGTTTGCCCTCTCGACGCAGCCGCAACGCCACGCCGGCCCTTTGCAGGCGGTAATCCGCAGTGTCGTAGTAAGCCGAGAACACCCGGCGGGATGCAGGCCTGAAATGATCGTACCTCGCCAGGACGCTCCACAACTGCTGTGCGTGCTCCGGCGCCACCGACATTTTGATTTCGATCTCCTGAGCCATTGGCAGCGCAACCAACGCGCGCGGCTCAGGCCGGTGCCGGGCCGGACGAAAGCTTGGCGAGCAATGCCGCCTGGGCGGCCGCGCGCTTTCCGTGCGCGGACTTCCTGCGCTGGTAGTGACCCTCACCGTTCATCTCCCAGGCCTCGCCGATGTCTGCGAGGTAGGTTTTCAGCGACTCGTCAATCACGCGCTTCTTGAGTTTTTCGTCGAGGATCGGAAAGCAAACTTCGACGCGGCGGAAGAAATTGCGATCCATCCAGTCCGCGCT
>JANMYN010000008.1:0-1840 GCA_031382195.1 Betaproteobacteria bacterium | reverse complement strand
GGCTTCGTCATCGACGGCGCGGTGCGCGACACCGAGGAACTAGCTGCACGCGATCTGCCGGTCTACGCCCGCGGCATTTCCCCGCGCGGCCCGACCCGCGAAGGCCCCGGTGAAATCAACGTAGCGGTATCGATTGGCGGGACCGTTGTGCATCCCGGCGACATATCCGTGCTTGGCGTGCCCACCATTGTGCTGACCCGCCTCGCACGCGCGGGCAAGCTGGAGCGGACCGGCCGCGGCATCTATGCGCTGCCAGGCAGGCCGTCCAGTGCACATCGGTCCCTCGCCGAAATATCTCTGCGCGCGCCTCGCGGCGTGGTCTGCCTGCTCTCCGCCCTTCGCGTACACGAAATCGGCACGCAGGCGCCATTCGAGGTCTGGCTGGCGCTGCCCGCAGGGGTGCTGCCGCCGCGACTGAACTCACCAGCGATCAGGGTAGTGCGCATGTCCGGTGACTCGCTGACACAGGGCATCGAGCGCATCGAGGTCGATGGCGTCAAAGTGCCGGTATTCAACGCGGCTAAAACTATCGCCGACTGCTTCAAATTCCGTAACAAGATCGGTCTCGACGTCGCACTGGAAGCACTGCGTGAGGGCTGGCGCGAGCGCAAGGTAAAGATGGAAGGGCTCTGGCGATACGCCAAACTGAACCGCGTAGCCAACGTCATGCGCCCCTATCTGGATAGCGATGACATGAGTGCGGCGCGAGCACCACAAAATCTTCCGGCTTCGATTCGTCAGAGATTGCTGGATCGCGCCCGCGTCCATGGTGAAGACTTCCAGTTGCTGCTGGACCGCTACGCGGTGGAACGGCTGTTGTATCGGCTATCCGTGTCGGACATGCGCGACGAGTTCCTGCTCAAAGGCGCGCTCCTGTTCGCGCTATGGTTCAGCATCCCGCACCGGCCAACTCGTGATGCGGATCTTCTGGGACTTGGTCCGGCCGATGCCGCAAGTCTGGCTCAGGCCCTTCGCCGTATCTCCTCGATTCAAGGCAAGGATGGCATTGCCTACGATTCAGCATCGATAAAGGTGCAGGAAATTCGCGAGAACACAAGTTACCCGGGCTTGCGTGCCACCTTGCGTGCGACCCTGGATGGCGCCCGCTGTAACGTGCAACTGGATGTGGGATATGGCGATGCGGTAGCGCCACCATCGGGAAAAATGACTTATCCGATCCTGCTTGATGGCCTGCCCGCACCGGAGTTGAACGTCTATCCGCGGGAGTCCGTATTCTCCGAAAAACTGGAAGCCCTTGTCGTCCTCGGCATGGCCAACACCCGGATGAAAGACTATTTCGATCTACTGGCGCTGGCACGCGAAGGAAAAATGGACTCCTCCGTGTTGGCACGCGCCATCAACGCAACATTCAGCCGTCGCAAGACCAAAATCCCGGAAGCGATGCCTGTCGGCCTTAGCGCGGAATTCGCCCGAGATGCGTAAAAGCAAGGGCAATGGCGCGCATTCCTGGATCGGAACCGCCTTGAAGCGCCGGATCTCGAAACGGTCATCAGCGAACTGGCGGATTATCTGCATGTGCCCCTGGCGAAATCAACTGCCTGAAGAACGCCTCTCGCCGAAGCCAACTCGCCCCAACATGCCGTGGAGTACTGATGCTGCTAAGCTTTCGAATATTGTCGATCCATCTCCGACAAAATAACGCCTACTATGAGGAGCAGAACATGAAGGCAGTCGTATTTCCCGGTGGAAGCAAGGTCGAGTTCATGGAGTTCCCGGATCCGACGCCGGGTCCCGGCGAAGTCGTGCTCGAGATCAAGGCGTCCGGCATGTGCGGCAGCGACCTCAAGTTCTACCGCGCCGTCGGCGGCGCCTCGTCGCT
>JANMYN010000897.1:0-2275 GCA_031382195.1 Betaproteobacteria bacterium | reverse complement strand
GCCAGGCGGATCGGAAGGCGGCCGGCAAATCCAGCCTGAAGCGGCACACCCGGTTCTTCGAGAAATCGGGCGACCTGCGCTTTCGACAATGCGAAAGCGAAGACGAGATTCTGGGATACCTCGATGGTTTCTTCTCACAGCACAAATCGAGGCGGGCGCAAACGGACTCGCCCAGCCAGTTCCTCGATCCTGCCCAGCAGGCCTTCTACAGGGAACTGGTAAAGGCGCTCTACCGCCACGGCTGGCTCAGATTCGACGTGGTCCTGTTCAACGGGGCTCCGCTGGCCTTTCATTTCGGCTTCCAGTACCAACGTCGCTTCCTCTGGTACAAGCCGACCTTCGATGTTCAGTTTGCTTGCAAGTCGCCGGGCGAGGTATTGATCAAGTTTCTGCTCGAGGATGCCATTGGCAGGGGTCTTGAGGAATTCGATTTCACCGTGGGTTCCGAACCTTTCAAGTACCGGTTTGCCAACCGGATTCGCACCAACGATCGAATAATTGCCTTTCGTTCTACCGGCGATTACGGGATTCACCGGGCAATCTTCGCGGGCAAATCGATACTGAAAAAAATTCGCAAGCGCAACTTAGCTTCAATGGGCAATGCAGTACGGACGTGATCCCTGGAATTAGTTGAGGATTGCGCCATTCATAACACCAAGGCACCCTCCTCCCAACCTTAATGACTGCGACGCATTGATTATGACGTAACCTGAAGGTTCGCTGCATGTCGCACGTGTGGCGCAACTCAACCGGAACGATAGGAATTGACGCGAAGAGTTAACAACATGAAGAGTTTTTTTCTCGGAATGGTGCTATTGATTAGTGGCGTTCGTCTCACGCCACACATAACGCTGATGATCATTGGCTCTAAACGATCCGTAATTGGGATGGATCTTGATCGTTGGGGGCAAATTTATTTGGGAAGGAAGCCTGACAGCTTAATTCAGCGCGTTGCCTTGTTTGTTCGCCTAATGACTTTTAAGACAGAGTACCGCAACCTTTTCTATCATCGAACCGGTTTATCTGGAAAAGTGTTTGCGATTATGTGTCGCCCAATGCCTACGCTATATATCAATACCCAAAAAATAGGCCCCGGATTATTCATCCAGCACGGCTTCTCTACGATAATTGCCGCTGCTGAAATTGGGGAAAACTGCTGGATAAACCAACAAGTCAGCATAGGTTTCTCCAACGCGACTGACTGCCCGACGATTGAAAATAATGTGACGATCAGCGCAGGGGCAAAGGTGATAGGTAAAGTGAATATAGGAGAGAACTCGAAAGTGGGAGCAAATGCTGTTGTTGTAAAAAATGTTCCTGCAAACGTAACTGTTATCGGTGTCCCCGCCTATATTGTCAGAAAGGATGGGGTAAGGGTTCATCTCCCACTTTGATAATGACTTGCCGGCGAGACAGGTTGTGAGCTTGCGCCCATTGAGCGGATACCAACGTAGCACGCATGCTGCCGGTTTCCGATTAGGAGCCGGGATGTTGCTGGCAGACGCCAAACAGCTAATGGAGCGCGAAGCCGAGAATGCCAGGCCCAATCAGCTGCTGTCGCGTGCCGTATAGGTTATTTGCCCTGGATACTGGTCCACGCCATTTATGATGATCGGACATCTGTCGTGCAAGTTAAGTAACAACCGAGGGACGTCATGTTGAAAGTATTCATTGTGGCGATCAGCCTTCTGCTCGTTCCGGTCGCCGTTAAGGCGGATGTGTTCCTCTGGCGCGACGCCCGGGGGGCAATGAAATACTCGGAGACAGCTCCGGGTGAGGGCGCGCGCGCTGTGGAGACGCTCAGAACCACCGTCAAATTGCGGTGTACCTTCATCAACTCGCCCTCCGACTGCGGTTTCCACCTGCAGGCGAAGGCGCAGAGCCGTGCCTCGGGGGCCGAAGGCGCGCGCGACGGCAGAGCGGGCCTGCGCCTTCGGACCGAGCCGGGCGATGACAACGTGGCGGGGAGCGGCGCGATGGAGCGCGCCGATGCCTACCTGAGTCAGGCGCAGACCGGTTGCTACGCGGGCCGCGAACAGTGGTGGGAGCATTCCATCCTGTTTCCCGACGATTTTTCCATGCCGACCTGGCAAATGTATGTCGTCTTCGATTTTCACAACACCAATTCGGGAGCGGGACAGGCCAATTTTCACGTGAATTTCTCGCCCCAGGCCGATCCCGCCGAGCCCGGTGTCCTGATTTTCCGGGGCTATGGCGGCGCTCCCGGCAGCGCAGGCATGTACACCGCGACCATCGGCCCCGTGACAAAGAACGT
>JANMYN010000821.1:0-3162 GCA_031382195.1 Betaproteobacteria bacterium | reverse complement strand
GAGTTCCGAAAGCATGGGCCAATGGTACGACAACAGCCGCATTGACGGGCACCACACCTGTCCGCTCTTCGCGGTCAATGCATAGGGGCGCGGATCAATCGTGTCGATTCAACGCGTATCGGCCGTGTCAGCGAGCCTCCCCCACGAATCCCTGCTGAATACTTGAAATCAGCTTCAGGGCCTCGGCCGGCAGCGGCCCCTTCTTCGCACTCTGGCCTGCATGCTCCAGTTGCTCCAGCGTCGAAAGCCCCACCAGCGTGGTCGTGAGATCCGGGTTCGACAGCACGTATCGCAATGAGGCTTCAACAAGGCTCTGCGCAAACCCCCGCTTGACGACTTCACCGAACCGCACGGCGCGCGCTACATCGCGCGGGTAACTCGAGGCCGAGCCGATCGGGTCGACGTTCGGCATGCCGAGGGGGTGGCGGGCTTCGACCCCGCTCAACGCACCACCCGCGAGTACGCGGATGCCGATAGTCCCAACGCCGCTAGCGCGTGCGCGCGCAATGAGGTTGCCGTAATCCTGAGCGGGGTAGCCGGACGGCAGCTTCATGCCGGCGCTGGGATTGAGCAGGTTATAGCTCACTTGGGCTGACTCGAAAGCATCCAACACACCGTGAATGGCGGGCGTGTCGCCCAATGCCGTGAAGCCGAAAAATCGCGCCTTGCCCTGCTCGCGCAAACTATCGAAAGCCGGCAGCACCTGTTCGCGCACTGTCTTCGGGTCGATGGTTCCTTCGCGCTTCGCTTCCGAGAGCGGGTTGTGCAACTGGTAGAGATCGACACTGTCGAGTCCGAGGCGTTGGAGGCTCGCTTCCATGGAATCGGCAATGTGCCGCTCGATATCGCCGGTGGTTTCAACAAATACTTTGGTTCCGACATAGACCTTCGGCCGTTTCAGCGACTTCAGCACCCGCCCGAGGTTGCGTTCGGATTCGCCGTTGCCGTACATCGGCGCGGTGTCGAAGTAGTTGATGCCGAATTCCATGGCGCGCACGACCCCGCGCTCCTGATCGGAGGCCGCCCCCTTGACCATCAGGCCGCCGACGGCGCCACAACCAAAGCTCAAAACAGAAATCTTGAGTCCAGTTTTTCCGAGGATTCGGTATTCCATCAGGCGCCTTTAACCAATGTCAGCACTCCATGTTTGAGAATCATGAACGCAACACCTGCCCTGCTCGGAACTGGAAGTGTACAGATCTATTCTTGCTCTCAATTCCGGATTGTCCGTCCGGAAAACAAATCGGTCCCCTTTATCGTCCATGAACAGGTCCGCCGGGTCGGAGGTGAGCCGTCGAACGGCTTCAGGCAGCGAGAGTCCAACCCCACCTCTTCACCCACAGGGAGCTCGCTCAGGAGACGGTGCTCCCGGTTGCACAGCCATTACAGTGTAGTTACACATGTCCACATGAGCACACTTCGTTTCGAGTGGGACGCTCGCAAGGCAACCGCCAAGGAATCGAAGGCTTACCCCTAGAGATGCCACATGCGCAAAGAATACGATTTTTCAAAATCCCGGAAGAATCCCTACGCTTCGCGACTCAAGAAGCAGATCACGATTCGTCTGGATGAAGATGCCATCAAGTACTTCCAGTCGATCTCCGAGCAAGTCGGCATTCCTTACCAGAGCCTGATCAATCTCTACCTGCGAGACTGCGCCGCTTCAAGCAGGAAGCTGAATCTTGAATGGAAGTAGCCCAGGTCCACCATCCCTTGCGAAGGGGTGGCTGACGAATAAAAATCGGCATTCCCTGGCAACCGCGAGCTCGAATTAAAGTCTCGCCATGACTTCGAACACGAGGGACAGATTTATTTTCGATCTTGAATCCAGACTCTTCGTCGAAAATAAATCTGTCCCCGTTTCTTCCACTCCCCGGGCATTGCCAGTGCACGCCACCCCTTAGGTTCGCAATTCCGGAAGCTTTTCTTCCTTCGGCACGAAGCGCAGCGCCACGCCGTTGTTGCAGTAGCGCAGCCCGGTGGGTTTGGGACCATCGTCGAAGACGTGGCCCTGATGCCCGCCACAGCGCACGCAGTGATATTCGGTGCGAGTCCAGATGAGCCTCGTATCCTTTCTTGTGCCGAGCGCACCCGGCAATGGTTCGTAGAAACTCGGCCATCCCGTGCCGCTGTCATACTTCGTCTCGCTGCTGAACAGCGGCAGGTAGCAGGCGGCACACACAAAAATGCCTGTGCGCTTCTCCTTGTTCAACGGGCTGCTGCCCGGGCGCTCGGTGTCTTCTTCGAAAAGAACCCGGTAACTCATGGCGGGCAGCAGGGTTTTCCATTCGGATTTGGCTTTCAGCAGAGGCTCCACGCGATTTTCCTTTGCCCATGCCGGCAGTCCGGCCAGCAGGGCGGGAATACTGATAAGTAATTGGCGTCTATTCATGGTGTGTCCTTACAGAGCAATATCGAGTAGCTAATTGGTCGATCAAACCGTCCGGCCCTTACAACCGCGTACTTCGATGGGAATCGGGGCGCAGTACGGGTTGCCGGCATATATACGGCCGGCGCACCGTGGCAGATTCAATAATTGGATGGGAAGAAAACACAACGGGTTTCCGGGTCTGGGCAAACGCAATGCGGGGCGTTGGCGTCGCGCCTGACTCGTGTATTTTCAACACCACGCGAGAGCGCAGGTGGGGCCTGCGTATTTGCATAAGTAAAGGACACTGCAGGCCGTTCCCGATTTTCCGAACCGATTTCCGTCTTCAGTCACAGAATCAAACCGACTCCGCCCGCATTGATTCGGGTGTGGCGTGGAAATACCTGCGGAAATCCACCCGGCGCCGGTGCACGCGCCGGACACTGATTCACGGCGCCTGGCGTACACTTTGCGACCCCTTGCGGAAAAACGCTCGCGTGGCGGGTTTTGAAGACCCATGCGCAGCACGCCCGATCAGTCAGCACAGAAACAATTTGCCGCAGCGCCTTCGTGTGTGCTTTTTGCCGCCATGGGCTCGGCTTCTTACCGCCGCGTGAGGAGATGCCCCAAACGATGCAACGCAAACTAGTCCCGGGCGTGCTTTTGCTCTGCGCGCTCGCCGCGCTCTATTGGGCGTTGCATGCGACCGGTGCGCTGACGATAATCACCGACAAGGGCGCGCTTTACGAATGGATCGTGCGACTCGGCGCGTGGGGGCCGTTGATCATCATTGT
>JANMYN010000895.1:0-5126 GCA_031382195.1 Betaproteobacteria bacterium | reverse complement strand
GACACCCGTCTTGGACTCGCAACCCCAGTTGCCGGGATTGGGCAGAAGTGACGATGACTGCGTAGTCTCGGTAACGCTGGTACGGCAGGCCGACGCGGCCAGAATGGCTTCCGACATCTTGGCACGCGCGGTGTAGTCCTGGTATGCCGGCAGCGCAACCGCCGCCAGAATACCGATGATCGCAACGACGATCATCAGTTCGATCAGGGTAAAACCTTTCTGTAGCGATTTCATTGATAGCTCCTGTTAGTAATTAAGATACACATGAACCGGAGTCGATCAGCGACTGCCAGTTACAGTCATGGATTGCGCAATCGTTGTGCCATGTTTCAAGGTGGGACCCATGAAACTGACAGACTTAAATATCAGCAAACAAAAAAGACTTCTGATACAATTTGTTACAAGGTGTAATGATCGTAGAACATGATGTTGTTTAATGCTTTCGTAATCTTTGATCATTATTTTTCTCCCAGCTCGAATCCCTTTCTATGTCCTTTAGCGCAATCTTGTGCCGCGCTTTGTCGTCTTGCGAGGAATTCGACTTGTTGCCAATTCGGCTGGAATCAAGGGCATTGATCTCGATGTGGGACGGACCCTCAATTTCATCGGCACGTTAACAGATAGGCCGACATCGGCCGCGCTGCTGCGCTGCAGTCGTCTATATGCGACTCAGGCCGCAGCCGTCGTGGTATCCCGCGACGCACGTTTGCGCTCATGTTCCTTGAGATGGCGCTTGCGGATGCGAATCGATTTCGGCGTGATCTCGACGAGTTCATCGTCGGCGATGAACTCCACGGCTTTTTCCAGCGTCAGTTCGATCGGCGGCACCAGCCGCACTGCCTCGTCGGTACCCGAAGCGCGCACATTGGTAAGCTGTTTGCCCTTGATCGGATTAACCACCAGATCGTTGTCGCGCGAATGGATACCGATCACCATGCCTTCATACAGCGCATCGCCCGGGGATACGAACATGCGGCCGCGGTCCTGCAGCTTCCACAGGGCGTAGGCGACCGCTTCGCCGTCGTCCTGCGAAATCAGCACGCCGTTGCGACGCTCTTCCATGTCGCCCTTGAGCGGGCCGTAGTCGTCGAATATATGGCTGGCGAGTCCGGTGCCGCGCGTGATGTTGAGGAACTCGCCCTGGAAGCCGATCAGCCCGCGCGCCGGAATGCGGTACTCGAGGCGCGTGCGGCCCTTGCCGTCAGCCTGCATGTCCTGCAGGTCGCCGCGGCGACGCCCCAGTTCTTCCATCACGCCGCCCTGATGGCCATCTTCGACGTCGACAGTCAGCAATTCGTACGGCTCCTCTTTCACGCCATTCACGATTCTCATCACCACGCGCGGGCGGCCGACCGCCAATTCGTAACCTTCGCGACGCATGTTCTCCAGCAGGATGGTCAGATGCAACTCGCCACGACCGGATACGACGAACGTGTCGGAATCGGCGGTGAATTCAACTTTCAGTGCGACGTTCGATTGCAGCTCGCGCTCCAGGCGTTCGCGGATCTGGCGACTAGTGACGTACTTGCCGTCACGGCCCGCCAGCGGCGAAGTATTGACCAGGAAATTCATGGTCAGCGTCGGCTCGTCCACTTTCAGCAGCGGCAGCCCTTCGGGTTTGAGCGGATCGCAGAGGGTGACGCCAATGGCTACTTCCTCGATGCCATTGATCAGTACGATGTCTCCGGCTTCGGCTTCTTCGACCACCGTGCGTTCCAAGCCCTTGAATACCAGCACCTGATTGACCTTGGCCAGCTTCGGTTCGCCGTCCGAGCCGCGCAGGATGGCAACCGTCTGACCTGAGCGAATGCGCCCGTGCGCGACCCGTCCTATGCCAATACGGCCGACGAAGCTGGAATAGTCGAGCGAGCAGATCTGCAGCTGCAGCGGCGCATCGGGATCGGCGTCGCGCACCGGCACATGCTTCAGAATCGCATCGAACAGCGGACGCAGGTTTGTGCTCGGCTGGCTCAGGTCGAAGGTGGCATAGCCATTGAGCGCGGACGCGTAAACAACCGGAAAATCAAGTTGTTCCTCAGTGGCGCCGAGCTTGTCGAAAAGGTCGAAGGTCTGATTCACGACCCAATCCGGACGCGCACCTGGGCGATCCACCTTGTTGACCACGACGATGGGCTTGAGTCCCAGGGCCAGCGCCTTGCGCGTGACAAAACGGGTTTGCGGCATGGGTCCTTCCACCGCGTCCACCAGCAGCAGCACACTGTCCACCATCGACAGCACGCGCTCTACCTCTCCGCCGAAATCAGCGTGCCCGGGCGTATCCACGATGTTGATGTGCGTACCCTCGTACTGGACCGAGCAGTTCTTCGCCAGAATCGTGATGCCGCGTTCCTTTTCCAAGTCATTGGAGTCCATGACCCGCTCGGCGATATGCTGGTGCGCGGCGAACGTGCCGGACTGGCGCAGCAGCTTGTCGACAAGCGTGGTCTTGCCGTGGTCGACGTGGGCAATGATGGCGATGTTGCGAACGTTGCGGGTCATGGAATGCACTGCGGCGAAAAAGGGGGCGAAGTGTACCACACGAAGGCGCCCAATTCATTGAATTCCCGTACAATGCTTTTGCAAATCTGCGATGCACAAAAGATCGGTCCCGAGTCGAGCGTATTGCTCACTAAGATGACAGGATCTGGAGTCGACGCCACATGAATGCGTCGAATGTCCCTGAGTCGCCCCCTTCCGAGTCAACCCTGCAATCCATACGCAGCCTGCTGCAGTCCGATATCAACCAGATCGTCGGGAATTTCGCGGGACAGGCCATTCGCAGCCATTTCCAGCCGATTTTCAGTATTGCCCACAGCCGTACAGTCGGATTCGAGGGGCTAATGCGCCCTTCAAACGCGACCGGAAGCCCAGTCTCGCCGCTCGATGCTTTCAGAATGGGACAGGATTTCTCCCATATTCTGACCCTCGACCGACTCGCGAGTGCGGCCCACGTCCACAATTTCCTGCATCTCAAGGCAGACGGCTGGCTGTTCCTCAATATGAACAGCGAAGTATCCCTCGAGAGCGCGGTGGACGGCAATTTCTTCGGGGAAATGCTCGACGCAATTGGGATGCCACGGCACCGGGTCGTGATTGAAATCCTGGAGCAAGGGGTACTCGACGAATTACGTCTGATTGAAGCCGTGCAGTTCTTCCATAAGCAGGGATTCCTGATCGCATTGGACAGCTTCGGTGCCGGCCATTCGAATTTCGACCGGGTGTGGAAAGTGAACAGAATTTGACGGCGAAGCCTTAAGAACCGTTCACCGCTCGCTTATCACCGTTCACCAGTTTCGTGCTACGAAGTAGCCCGGAACACTTGCATCGGCGGCGTGCGCAGCACGTTCGCGGTTCCGAGCAAACCAGCGGTAGTGACACCGGCAGCGCCGGCTACCAGACCCGTGAGCCACACCCACGGATTGATCGTAAACGGCAGATTCAGGATCCGATCGGCAAGCACATATCCTATTGCGGTGGCGCCGACCGCGGCAAGTAATCCCGCCAGCGCACCGATCAGCGCAAACTCGGCGGCCTGCACAGCGCGCAACTGGCGGCCCGATGCGCCCAGCGTGCGCATCACCGCCGCGTCGAATTCACGTTCATCGTGAGTGCTGCCGAGAGCGGCGAACAGCACCAGCAAACCTGCCGCGATGCTGAACAGGAAAACGAATTCGATTGCCTTGACCACCTGATCCATCATGCGTTTCACTTGCGCGAGGATTGAGGCAACGTCGATCACAAGCAGATTCGGAAAGCGTCGCACCAAGTCGTCCATCAGTACCGATCGCTCTGCGCCCAGGTGAAGGCTGGTCACGTAGCTTGCGGGAAATTTTTCCAGGATACCCGGCGGGGCAACGACGAAGAAATTCACGCGGAACGAGTCCCAATCCACCTTGCGCAGGGACACGATTTGCGCTGTGAAACGTGAGCCGGCGATGTCATAAGTTAAACTGTCGCCCGGCTTTACGCCTATGGTCTTGGCAATGCCCTCCTCGACTGAGATTACGGCTTTTCCGGCATCGCGGCTGTCGAACCAGCGCCCGGCGACAATCGAATTGTCAGGCTGCATCGATTGCGTCCACGACAGATTGAACTCGCGATCGACCAACCGACGGGCACGATCCTCGACGTAGTCACGCGACGTTACCGGCTTGCCGTTGATTTCCACCAGACGGCCACGCACCATCGGAAACAAACGCGGCGGTGTCACGTTATTTGCGGTGAAGAACTGCGCAATCGCCTGTACCTGATCGGGTTGAATGTTCACCAGGAAGCGATTCGGCGCATCCACCGGCAAGCTGTTGCGCCAATTGTCCAGCAGATCCGCGCGCACCAGCGTCAACAGGATCAGCGCCATCAGGCCGAGTCCCAGTGCCGTCACCTGGACGATGCTGCCGGCGCGATGGCGGCGCAAATTGGCCAGACCGAACCGCCAGTTCAGACCAGCGCTGCGCCCGACAGAAGACAGAAGCTTCAACACAAGCAGCGTGAGAGCCGCGCTCGCCGCGGCCGTGCCGAGGACTCCGCCCAATACATACAATCCAAGCCTGAGTTCTTGCGCCTGCCACAGTACAAGTCCCGAAATCGCAACGCCGCCCAGCAAATAAGCGGTAATACTCATCGAATTCGGCGTCCCGAGGTCCCGGCGCAGCACCCGTAGCGTCGGCACTTTCTTCAATGCGATCAGCGGCGGGAGCGCAAATCCCAGCAACATCACAAAGCCTGCCACCATGCCCTGCATAAATGGGCGCAAGCCGGGTGCGGGTAAAGTCACCGAAATCACAGGTGCTAACACCGCCGCCAGCACGAACTGGCAGGCGAATCCCAGCGCACAGCCGACCACACCGGCAATCAATCCGATCATCATGAATTGCAGTACATGAAGACCCAGAATCAGTCCCTGACCGGCGCCGAGGCAGCGCATGATCGCGCAGGCATCCAGATGGCGCTGGAGATAGCGGCGGGCGGCGAGCGCCACGGCCACGCCGGCCAGGATTACTGTCATGAGGGCGGACAATCCGAGAAAGCGCTCGGCCCGCTCCAGCGCGGACTTGATTTCCGGGCGAGCGTCTCGAATGTCCTCCACGCGCTGTCCCGGACCGATCAACTGCGCGGCGATGTCGCGG
>JANMYN010000743.1:0-5082 GCA_031382195.1 Betaproteobacteria bacterium | reverse complement strand
TCATCATCCCCAAAGGCATCGAGCACATCGCCAAGCACCTGCCTGAGATACTGGAAGACGGCGAGAACGGCTTGCCGGGGATGATGCGCGAGCTGTTCCAACGGCTGGGCGAGAACCTCAAGGCGATGGACAAACAGGCTGTGGAACTGGAGCGGCAAATCAAACTCTGGCACCGGCAGAGCTGACGTGATGGCAAAACAGGTCAGACCGTGACGGGGTAAGCCTGACCATCCCTTAGCACTTCGAGTGCGCAAGGCTGATGAGGCCCCTGTCAGCTAATTCCATCAGGGACCGAGGCGCAAGCCTCACACAAAGTCCGGATCTATGGCTGCAATCTTTACCTGCTCGCTGTCGTTGATTGATCGCTTGACAAACCGGGGGCGTCCATCTATGGGATGGGGGCAAGCTTGCCGTGCATTTGCCGGATTCACCCCCACCCTGGCCCTCCCCCGCAAGCAGGGGAGGGAATTTATATTCGTGAAGGGAGTGCCATGGGGGTCATAGTGCCATGCGGGTCAGGCTTAATATGTTGCATAAATAAAGCAATATTTTAACCAGTGCGAAACTGGCGAAAACGATTTATAGGGCGGCTTGGCAAACAATTCCGACCTTGGCGTTCGCTGAGCTTGCAGCATCCCGGAGGGAAAACCAGCGAGCCCGGAACCCCGCTCGAAAGCAAAGGCTTGGGCTCGTCAGGAACACCCTGACAACGCGTAGCCGGTAACCAGATTTCCAGAATTCGAGTCCAGGCAAGCACCCTGGGAATTCCTCGGGCGGACGCAGGAGGGACGGACGCAGCGCACCGCCGCCGGCGGGGCTCCCAAGGGTATGCGGATTTTGAAGATCGGCTCGCCGCGCTCGACAGCCCTCGCGCTCGGTCGGTTCGATGCCCGGAAGCTCGCCGGAATTGCCACTCCCCCTGTTTTGAATTATTCTCATTTTTCGGTCGAGGACCACGTTTACCAATCGGGTGAAACCCATGTTCCAGAAAACGCTCAGGACATTATTGGGAATTGCGATCTTGCAATTCGGCAGCACTGCCTTGGCTTTTACGCTGTTCGTTCCGGACGAACAAGTTAGTCCGAGCAACGCAGTCACCGACTCGACAACACTCGGCACACAGATTCAGTCGATAGCAGGGGCCATCAGAACGCACATAATCAGTCTCCGGCGCACGCATGATTCGACAAAGACGGCGCAGTATGGCGGCGTCCTGGCTGCCAACAGCCATGTCGACAGCGTCAGCGATCTCGATGGATTGACGCTTGCGTACAATGATCTTGCCGCTGCCGAAGGCGGCAGTGTTGCGAGGGGTGGCGGTGGCAATCCGACAAAAGGCCTGTGGATCACCTCCGCCTATTCCTCGTTGAAGAATGACTTTTCACGAACCAATTTTGATGGCGACATCCAGAATCTCCTGGCGGGTTTTGACTTGACGCTATCGGACAAATACATACTTGGCGTCGCAGTCAGCCATGAAACGAGTCAATTCAATACCAAGTTCAATCTCGGCAACGAAAAGACCACCGGTTTTAATGTAAGCCCTTATATTGCTGTTTTATTGTCGGATGCCTGGAGTGCTGATTTAACCCTCGGGCATGGCCGATTCAACACCCGCCAGTCCAGGCTTTTTCTCACAATCCCCGTCATAGAGAGTGAATTCTCGTCGACACGCGACTTCGTGTCGACGAACCTGACCCATGTTTCGGCCTGGGGTGACTTGAAACTGACCAATTCGGCTGGCTACATCGCCGCAAGACAGAAACAGGAAGGTTATGTCGAAAGCGACAGCACGGTAGTCGGCAATTCCAGGCAGACTCGCAGGCAATGGAACCTTACGGCTGAAGCGGCTTACAGCCTCGGCGAGTCGGAACCCTTTGTCGGCGTGATTTATGAAAGAACCAGAACCCCCCAGAAAATCCAGTTCACCAGCGGCGAACAGCCGCCGGACGATCCCGATAGCTTTTTGGTGAATGTGGGCTGGCGCTATTTCGTCAAGGGGTTGGCCGCAAACTTCATGTTCAGTTCGCGCATGGGCCAGGAGAAGGTCACCGAATACGGCCTCTCGATGGCGATTCGAGCCGACTTCTAGCGTCCCCGCCAGGGGATCCCTTAAAGCCTTCGCCTTCGGGCGAGGGCGGTTCAGCGCAAGTTCATTTCGCCTTTCTCGAAACGGCGTCAAATTGGCGGATGACGTTCGCCGCATGATATTCGACCGGCGCAAAATCATCGGTCAGCAGGAAACAGGATTTCGCGCAATCGTCGGCGGGACGCAGCTCCAGCCCGGCCACTTTGTTCAATATCGGATAGGCGAATTGCATTGCGGCGGCGCGCTGCAAATCAATTCGCTGGTCCGGTCTCGTTGAGTTATGGCCAATAAATATGAAATTCTGCAGCGCCTCGCTGCGAGGATCGACTGTCGCGATGACATAGACTTGCGCAAAGACGGTGCGCATGGTTTTCCAGACAGAATCAATCATCGGCCGTGTGTCCATCCTCAGGCTGCCGTAATAGTTGGCGATCAACACGCCATCATGCCGAAGCTTGCTTTTTGCGAGGCTGAAAAACTCCTGAGTGGTAAATTGCAGGGGCACCGAAATAAACGAACGATAAGCATCAGAAAAGATCAAGTCGTACTGCGCGGACGTGTCGTGCAAAAAACGCCGCCCGTCGATCACGTGATCTCTGAGTCTTGGATCATCGGGAAGCGCGAAATATTTTCTCGCCAACGCATGCAACGACGGATCGATTTCCGCCACGTCCACGATCGTCCCGGCGGAACCGTGCAAAATGGCCTTCGGCACGGAATATGCGCCACCGCCGATGACCAGAGCGGATTTCAAATCGGGGGTGAACAAACGATACAGGTCGAAATATTTCGTATAGTCGAAGGCCATTCGCCCATCGTCAACATACATGCCGCCGTTGATGTTCCGGTCCTGCATCAAAATCCGTGCGGTGCGGCCTTGATAAGGTACATCGTGTATCACGATTTTTTCGTACAAACCGTCGGCGGAAAACACAACGCCCTTGGCGTCCGTGATCACCCAGTGCGTGAGCGCATAGCCGGACAGCAAGCTCAGCAGAATCAGGCTGACGGGAATCGTCCTGGACCTCCGCGGAAGAAGCAGAAGCCCGCTGCTGCCCAGCAGCACCAAGCCCACTCCCACGCCGATAATGATGTTGCCGACACCCCAACGCGGGATCAGCAAGAAGCCTGCGCTCAAGCTGCCTGCGATGCTGCCGAAGGTCGACCAGAAAAACACCAGCCCTGCCGCATTTCCCACGCCTTGTTCAGCATGGCCGGCATGCAACAACTTGATCGCAAACGGCGAGAGCATGCCCAGAAACATCGCGGGCAGGAAAAACAACATCACCGATACGATCAGCGGGCCGTCGACCATGGACAGCTTGTAGGCCATGCCCGGCAACAAGGTTGCATTCAACAACTGCAGCAACAGCACTGCAAATCCGGCTATCACGATCAAGGAAAAAAACAGCACTTTGGACGGCATGCGATCGGCTAAACGACCGCCGGAATAATAGCCAAGGCTCAGCGCGGCGAGAACAATGCTGATGACGCTGGAAATCGTAAAAATGGAATTGCCGAAAAAAGGCGCCAGAATGCGCGTGGCGGCGATCTCAATGATCAGCACCGCCATGCCGGTCAAGGTTACGCAAAGCAAAAGGCCGAATTCGTGGTTGCGCGCACTCATCACTGGATATACGGGTATGCCTTGGGCAGAAATGACACGCGAACGCAAATTGCGGACGGCTTTTTTTCGGCGAGCATCAATCTATCTCCGTGCCGCTGCATCGTCAATCGCTATCAGACCATGGTTGTGGCTGGCATGGGGCCTGGCGGATTACGCAATCGCCAATCAGGTGCCTTTCCCGCCGAAGCGGAAATCCAGTATATTGATTTGCAAGGTGGCCGGATTCGCACCAATGCGGGAACGACAAGGCCAAACCGGGTCCGCGCTGCCATGAGACATTGCGCGCCAGGCTGGCGGGTCTGCAAAATCGGCAACTATCGGGAAAGGGAACCATGAAACTCCACGCCTTTGGAATGCGATTAGTTGTATTGAGCCTGCTGCTGTTGCCGGCGATGGTCTGCGCCGCTACGTCCCAGGTCGGGCAGGTGTCACGTATTACGGGGGGAAAATTTGCCGAAGCGGAAACACCGGGCGGTGTCATACGCAAACTCGCGGCGGGAGATGCGGTTTTTGTGGGGGAGCGCATTCGCACTGGCGCAGGGATAAGCACGCACATCGAGTTTACCGACAAGGCCAGATTTATCCTGGGACCCAATACGGAGTTCGCGGTTGAGCAGTACCAGCGAAAACAGGACGGTTCCGATCAGGATGTCTTTTACTCCCGGATTATAAAAGGGGCGTTTCGTTTCGTGTCCGGATTGATTGCGCATTCCAATCGGGGAAACATGCAAGTCGGCTTAGCCGTCGCGACAATCGGCGTTCGCGGCACGCATGTCGAAGGCGAAGTCATGGAGCGGCAGGAGAAGAACGGGGTGACGGTTGACTCGTCCGCCAAAGTGGTGCTGCTTGAACCCGAAGGTTCGGGCAACAACGGCTCAGTGGTGGTTGAAAATAAATTTGGCAGCGTCGTGATCGACAAGCCCGGCTATGGGACCGAGATCCCGGATGAGAAAAGTCCGCCCTCGCCGGTGAGAAGAATGCAATTGCGCACCATAGACAATGTTCTGCGCGCGATTCGTTCGCCGCCTCGGCAGGGCGGTCCGGTCCGGAGGCCTTAAAACGATAATCAAGGGCACGCAACTGACCGTTGCGTTCACATCCACGGGATGGGGTCAGGGTATGTTGCCGAAACAGAGCCACATAGGACGCCTGGGGTCTGGCCTGTAGACCCCATCACGAATCTTCATCATTCGCCGGGCAGTGGGCCCGGCAATTCGAAGCGCTGGCGCGTGGTGCAGTAGCGGCTGGCATAGAGCCGTAGAGCCGGCCGACGGGGCGGTAGCGCTCGTCGGCGATGCGGCACGGCGCCTCGGCAAAGCCGGCCTCGGAGAATTCGCTCACGTCCTCGTCGACCTCCTTGCTGGAG
>JANMYN010000730.1:0-6805 GCA_031382195.1 Betaproteobacteria bacterium | reverse complement strand
GGCAGCGGCATCGGATAAAGGCCGGAGCGATGATAAGTGTCGATGAAATTCAACCCGATCGCGGTATTGCGGACCCGCGCCTGGCCTTCTCCCGGATCGCCAACCGTAACGTCTTCGTAAACCAGTACTTCGGGCCCGCCTGTCTTGTGGAATCGTACGGCTTTAGTCATTGCTTGCTCCTGAAATTTTATCGATTGGCAGGCTGATTGTATCAGGGGCATGCGCGATGGCGAGCGACTTGGTCGGCCGCGCGAGGCCGCCTCAAGTGGAAGCACAGGCGGCGGCCATGCCGCCGCGGAAGCAGGGCAACATGGAGACGATGCTGGCGATTGCGCCGCCGCTGACCAGCGCTGTTCGGCCTTGCAGGCAGTCGCCGAACGAGCGGCGGCGGCCGCAGTCTACGAAACTCGCACCAGTTTGAGATCCGCTTCGCGCTGGGCTACAAGGCGGATGAAACCGCGGATCTGCGGGTAAACCGTTTCGCGAAACTTGCGCCCGCTGAAGATGCCGTAATGGCCCAGGCCCTCCGCCAGCAGATGTTTGCGCTTGTCGGAAGGAATACTCCGACAAAGCGTTTGCGCCGCTTCGGTCTGGCCGTTGCCGGAAATGTCGTCCAGTTCGCCCTCGATCGTGAACAGCGCGGTTTTGCGGATCATTTCTGGACGCACCAGCGCGCCGCGTACCGACCATTTTCCCTTCGGCAACTGGAATTCCTGGAACACGACCTTGATCGTGTCGAGGTAGTATTCGGCCGGCATGTCGAGAACGGCGTTGTATTCGTCGTAGAACTTGCGGTGCCCCTCCGCGCTATCGCCGTCGCCGCGGATCAGATGGTTGTAGAACTGCCTGTGCGCATCCATGTGCCGATCCGGATTCATCGCCAGAAAGCTCGCATGCTGCAGGAAACCCGGGTAGACCTTGCGCATGAAGCCTGGATAATTGCCCGGCACGCGCATGATGACCCGATTGGAAAACCAGGAATGCGGGCGCCCCGCGGCAAAATCGTTGACCGTGGTCGGATTGCGGCGCGTGTCGATCGGGCCGCCCATCATGATCATCGCCTTGGGCACCGCAGGATCGTTTTCCGCGGCCATAAGTGATACCGCGGCCAGCACCGGCACCGTCGGCTGGCATACCGACATCACGTTCAGTTCCGGTGACAGGTAACGAATAAATTCGCGAATGTAATCGACGTAGTCGTCGAGATGGAAAGCGCCATGGGCCAGAGGCACCATCTTCGCGTCCACCCAGTCCGTGATCCAGACATCGTGGTCAACGAGTGCGGTGCGTACCGTGTCACGCAACAGAGTTGCAAAATGGCCGGACAGCGGCGCCACGATCAACAGCTTCGGCTGCGCGACGTCGACGGCCTTGCGAAAATGCAGCAACTGGCAGAACGGCTTGTCGACCACGACTTCGCGGGTGATCGCCACGCGCTCGCCGTTGACCAGCGATTCATCGATTCCCCATTGCGGCTTCGGATAACGCCGCAGCAGCCGCACGAACATTTCACTGTTGGCCGCAATGCGCCGGGACAACGGCGTGTAAGCCAGCGGGCTCATCGGATTGGTTAACAAATGCCGGGCGGTGTCGGCCCACGCGACGGCGGGTGCCATCACCGTTTTCTGGAATTCGTGGAGCTGGTAGATCATCGTGCCTCGCTTGTAAGGAGGCCTTGCCGCGACAATGTCCCGGCTAGCCGATTTCTCAATGTGAAACGCCCGGAATCCCGGTCCCGCCGGACTTTAAAGACTCCGTCATGGAGCGTCAAGGAAGCAATCTGACGGGGACTTACTGCTATAACGGCCCAAGACTGGGTTCCTGCATAGCTGCAACCTGCTCCCGCAGTTGCAAAATCTGGTCCTGCCAGTATTTCGTCGAGTGGAACCAGGGAAAGGCCGCGGGGAACGCGGGGTCATCCCAGCGTCGAGCAAGCCATGCCGAATAGTGGATCAACCGCAGCGTGCGCAGCGCCTCGATGAGCCCGAGCTCCCGGTGGTCGAATTCCGCGAAATCCTCGTATCCCGCCAGCACGTCGGAAAGCTGCCGGGTCATCGACGCCCGGTCACCCGACAGCAGCATCCACAAGTCCTGCATGGTCGGGCCCATGCGGGCGTCGTCGAAATCGACGAAATGCGGGCCGTCGTCCGTCCACAGCACATTGCCCGCATGGCAATCGCCATGCAGGCGCAAGTGACTGACCGGGCCGGTGCGATGGAAGCACTCGTGCACGCCGGCCAATGCCTGGTCGATCACGCTGGAATAGACGTCGCGAAGATCGTCAGGAATCCAGTCGCTGCCAAGCAGATAGGCACGTGGTTCCGCGCCGAAAGTCGCGATATCGAGAGCGGGGCGATGCAGGAAAGGGGTTATCGCGCCCACTGCATGAATGCGCCCGATGAAGCGACCCAGCCATTCCAGCGTATCGGGATCGTCCAGTTCGGGCGCGCGTCCGCCGCGGCGCGGGTACAAGGCGAAGCGATATCCTCCGAATGCATGCAGCGTCGAGTTGCCGGTAACCAGGGCCGGAACCGCCGGAATCTCGCGCTCTGCCAATTCTGCGGTAAAAGCGTGCTCTTCCAGTATTTGTTCGTCGGTCCAGCGCGCCGGACGGTAGAACTTGGCGATGAGAGGCTTGCCGTCTTCGACCCCCGTCTGATACACCCGATTTTCGTAGCTGTTCAATGCGAGTAATCGCCCGTCGGTACGGAATCCAGTGGAGTCGATCGCGTTCAAAATCAGATCGGGCGTCAGCCCTGCGTAAGGTTGTGTCGTTTCGCTCATGCTCGGAAGATACGCGAACTCCGCCACGAGCAGAACCCTCAATCCGGACGCTTCACCGCAAGGGACGCCAAGGACGCGAAGGAAAACCGCGCAGAGATAAACCCGGGTAAGTGCCATGCGTGCTGATTCGGACTCACGGCATATGCCCTTTGCGCCCCGGCTCGCCTTTGAACTACCTTGGCGTCCTTGGCGTCCCTTGCGGTGACAGGTTTTGTCTATTGCAGAGTTAGAGTTGAAGTGACGCGCCCAGTCGCTTTCGCTACAGTGGATGGCGACGCGATACAGCGCGCACAAGGAGATCACGTTGAAACCCGTTATCTGGAAAATCCTGCTGCCTGTCACGCTGACGTACCTGTGGGCCGCAGCCGCCATCGCTAACGATAACAGCATCAAGGCGAAAATGCCGGCTCTCGTCACCGAGCACATCACCATCCCTTCCGATACGCCCGGCATCCGGCTCTACATCCGCAACAAACGCCCGCAGCAATTCACGGCCGCGGCGGACCGGGTTTTGCTGTACGTGCACGGCGCAACCTATCCCGCCGCGACCGCATTCGATCTTGCGCTCGACGGCATGTCATGGATGGATTACATCGCCGGGCACGGCTGGGACGTCTATCTCCTGGATCTGCGCGGATATGGCCAGTCGACGCGGCCGCCGGAAATGGACCAGCCGGCCCGGGATAACCCGCCGATCGTGACGACGGATATCGCCGTGCGTGACGTCGGCGCTGCGGTCGACTACATCATGAAGCGACGCCAGGTGTCGAAGATCACTCTGCTCGGCTGGTCCTGGGGCACATCGATCATGGCGGCTTACACTGCGGGCAATAATGACAAGGTCAACAAGCTCGCGCTGTATGCCCCACTGTGGCTGCGCAACACGCCAGGCCTGATCGGCGGCGACGGGCCGCTGGGGGCGTATCGCGCGGTAACCAAGGAAAACGCCAGGAAGCGCTGGCTCACCGGCGTTCCGGAGGACAAACAGGCGGACCTCATCCCGGCGGGCTGGTTCGACGCCTGGACGGAAGCCACCTGGGGAACCGATCCGAAGGCGAAGGACAGCGGACAGTTGCGCGCGCCCAATGGCGTGATTCAGGACGTGCGGGATTACTGGGCCTCCGGCAAACCCTATTACGATCCCGCGAACATCCGCGTGCCGACGTTGCTGATCAAGGCGCAGTGGGACCAGGACACGCCGGCCTACATGTCCCAGGCGTTGTTCCCGCTGCTTATTAACGCGCCGGCGAAGCGCTATGTGGAAATTGGCGAAGGCACGCACACGGTCATCATGGAAAAGAACCGCCTGCAACTGTTCCGCGAAGTGCAGCTGTTCCTCGACGAACCCGTGAGATGAGCAATCTCAACGCAAAGGCGAAACTGGCTGGATGGTTTCGGCGACCTGAACATTAACCACCCTGCACTCCTCAAGCAGGCTGAAAATGCTGCCGCTAACCGCACCCATGTCGTCGCCGGGTTGCAGTATCCATGCATATTCCCGCGACAGCGATGCATCGAAAGGCGAGCTCAGACGGATGCGGACGCTACCGTCGCCACAGGCGGAAACGACGGCTTCGGCTTCGCCCACACGCGACCGAAACTTGCGCAACGCCGTGGTCAGGAACAACTGAAAACCGAGTTCCCTTGCCGCGAATTTTCCGGCTACCAGGGCCTGCAGAGGACTCATCGGCGGTCGCGGTATCGGCAGCATCGATAACCCCGGCTGCCCGAGCTGTGCGGCCAGCGCCCGCGTAAACGGCATTCCCCATGCCCCGATATCGCCGGCCGTTTCGGTAAATCCGGGTGCATCGGCTGACGTGACCGATACGCCGGTCAGAAAACGCAGATGCACCGCTTCCTCCACGCCGGCGATGCGGATTTCCGCGGGCGGCAGATCCAGCGGCTGGAAATTTTCCAGCCCTGTTTCGCGTGACCGGCGAAAAACCACGCTCGGTTTCAGAGCCGCGAGTCCTGCCGCGCAGACCAATGCGTTGCTTAACCCGAAATTCTTCATCGGGCCGAGCGTGCCGTGAATTTCAAACAGCTTAGTCAGTTCGGCGATGTCCCCGACCACGCCCGGCAGATTCAGCGGCCCGCGCCCGCCGGTCACAAAGAGGATCGGCATGGCGAACAGGCGCAAATGCAGCGATGCATCACCAGGTGCTTGCAGCACGGATTCCAGCGCCGCGGCCAGCGCTCGAAACACCAAATCGGAGGCTGATTCTGCGAACGCCTGCTCGATCAGCGCATCGTCGCCGCGCCGAAGTGCAAGCTCGATGGCATGAGCCAGGCTTTCACTTGTCTTCCCGTGCTGCATCGCAGAACCCTGCTCGACCACCTGTTGAGCTAGCACCACCAGCGAATTGGACGACAACGGCGCGTAATGACGGGGATCGGGAAGGATTTTCATGTGAACGGATTCAGCGGGCCGCCATTGTAGCAACGGCGCATCCAGCCGCCCTGCCGTATAGCAACGAAAGCTTGCCTTGACTCTGCCGCTTCAAGTGCTAAAACAAGACTGTCGGCTACCGATGCAATAAGTGGAAACATCCCGGCGCGCCGTCTTCTGAACGTTCAGCAGGCCCATGAAACATTCCTATTCCTAGGGGGAGTCGAGTATGTGGTTAACCGATAAAGAACGTAAACAAACTGCGCATGCCGATGACGCTGCCTTTGCGTCGCCGGTACCCACGCAGATCGTTTCCAACGGCGAATACAATCCATTGCCGCAGACCGAAAAACAGAAGCAGGTCGAGGCACGGATCAAGGAACTCGCCGACCAGTATGCGAAGAAGCTGAACATGGACCGCCGCCAGTTCCTGAAGACGTCCTCAGGCATGGCAGTCGCGTTCCTGGCCATGAACGAAGTCTTCGGTCCGGTATGGAACGTTTCCGAGGCGGAAGCAGCGGATACAGGCGTGTCCGATGCGCGCGCCATGGCGCTGAAGAAGCAGTTCATCTTCGACGACCAAACGCACTTCGTGCGCGACGATTTCGACAAGGAAGGTTTACTGGGCCTGGGCAAGTATGCGTCCGAGCACTGGAACCCCGAAATGTTGAAAGACATACCGCTGGTTCTGCAACGCTACAAGTTCCAGAACTACCTGAAGGAGATTTACCTAGACAGCGACACCAAAGTCGCGCTGCTGTCCGGGGCGCCGTTCGACGATCCCAGCTGGTGGCTGTTGTCCAACGACCAGATCATGCAGGCTCGTGCCGCCATCAACAAGGTTGCCGGTTCACGCCGCCTGTTCGGCCACACCGTCATCACGCCGGGTCAGGACGGCTGGATGGACGAGGTCGATCGTGGTATCGCCGACCTCAAGCCCGACGCATGGAAGTGCTACACGATCGGAGATCCGTTGTCGCCGAGCACCAAAGGCACGGCCTGGCGTCTGGATGACGAAAAGCTGGTCTACCCGTGGTACGAGAAAGCGATGAAGTCGGGCATCAGAACCGTCGCGATCCACAAGGGCCTGTTGCCGCGCGACTACGAGACTTCCTGGCCCGGCGTGTGGAAATATGCCACGCCGGACGACGTGCTCAAGGCGGCAAAAGACTGGCCGGGAATCAACTTCATCATTTATCACGGCGCGATGAGGAATTTCCTCGAGGATCCGCAGTTTTCTCTCGACAAGTTCGAGAGGACCGGGCGCATCGATTGGACCACGGATGTATGCGAGCTTGCCAGCAAACACGGTCTGAAGAACGTTTATGCCGAGTTGGGTACGACGTTCGCGACGGTGGCGGTAGCCAGCCCGCGCCTGGCGGCCGCGATGATCGGGCAGATGGTCAACGACATGGGTGCCGATCACGTCGTCTGGGGTACGGATTCGGTGTGGTACGGCAGCCCGCAGTGGCAGATCGAAGCCTTCCGCCGGCTGGAAGTACCGGACGACATCATGAAGAAAATGGGATGGAAGACGAAGCTCGGCGCAGCGGACGGCAAAATCAAGACCATGATCTTCGGCGAGAACTCGGCACGTCTGTACAAGTACAAGATCCAGGCGGAGTACGAGGC
>JANMYN010000706.1:0-2427 GCA_031382195.1 Betaproteobacteria bacterium | reverse complement strand
GGCGCGGCGAAAATCGAGGGCTTCGATAATTGACTCCTCAACCAGGGCGGTGCCGCCTGGAGGTTCCATCATGGCCGCCGCTACGTCGCAGGAAGCGATGATCGCGTACTGCGGCGACGTCGAGGTATGCATCAGGTAGGCCTCATTGAACGCATGGCGGTCGAGTTTGCGGGTCTGCGATTCCTGTACGAGAATCTGCGACGCCTGCGAGATGCCGGCCAGCAGTTTGTGCGTGGAGTGCGTGGCGTAGATGATCGCGTCCTTGGTGCGCGGCCGGTCCTTGCCGATCGCGTGCATGTTCTTGTAGAAATCGTGGAAAGTCGCGTGCGGCAGCCAGGCCTCGTCGAAATGCAAGGTGTCGATCGAGGAATTCAGCGTGTCCTTGAGCATTTCGACGTTGTAGACCACGCCGTCGTACGTACTTTGGGTGATGGTCAGGATGCGTGGTTTTTTGCGCTTGACGGCACGCGCAAATGGATTGGCGTCGATTTTTTTCTGGATGTTCTCGGGCTTGAATTCGTCGAGCGGAATCGGGCCGATGATGCCGAGATGATTGCGCGTCGGCGTGAGGAACACGGGGATCGCGCCGGTCATGGTGATCGCGTGCAGGATGGATACATGGCAGTTGCGGTCCACGACGACGATGTCGTCCGGCGCAACATTCGCATGCCAGACCATCTTGTTCGACGTTGACGTGCCGTTGGTGACGAAGAAGCAGTGGTCCGCATTGAAAATCCGGGCGGCATTGCGCTCCGAAGCCGCGACCGGCCCGGAATGGTCGAGCAACTGGCCCAGTTCGTCGACCGCGTTGCAGACGTCGGCGCGCAGCATGTTTTCGCCGAAGAACTGGTGAAACATCTGCCCGACCGGGCTCTTCAGAAAGGCCACGCCGCCGGAATGCCCCGGGCAATGCCACGAATACGACCCGTCCTGGGCGTAGTGCACCAGCGCGCGGAAAAACGGCGGCGCCAGTCCATCGAGGTAGGCGCGCGCCTCGCGGATAATGTGACGCGCGACGAACTCCGGCGTGTCCTCGAACATGTGGATGAAACCGTGCAGTTCGCGCAGGATATCGTTCGGAATATGGCGCGAGGTGCGCGTCTCGCCGTAGAGATAGATCGGGATGTCGGCGTTCCTGAATCGCAACTCCTGGACGAAAGCGCGCAGTGTCTTCAGCGCCTTGTTGGTTTCCTCTTCCGAGCCCGCCCCGAATTCTTCGTCGTCGATCGACAGAATGAAGGCCGATGCGCGGCTTTGCTGTTGCGCGAACGAAGACAGGTCACCGTAGCTGGTAACGCCGAGCACTTCCATGCCCTCGTCTTCGAGCGCCTTGGCAAGCGCCCTGACACCCAGGCCGCTCGTGTTTTCCGAGCGATAGTCTTCGTCGATGATGACGACCGGCAAGCGAAACGTCATGCGGATCTCCCTGCAGGAACCGCGGGCGCTAAAGGCCGGCGGGATCGAATGCTTGCGTGATGTGGCTTGGCCACGTGAGGAATGGTGTTCTAGATCTTAGGCAACGTGACGCCTTGTTGACCCTGGTACTTGCCGCCGCGGTCGCGGTAGGAAGTTTCGCAGACGTCATCCGGGTCGCATTCGAAGAAGACCACTTGTGCAACGCCTTCGTTGGCGTAAATCTTGGCCGGCAGCGGCGTGGTATTGGAGAACTCCAGCGTCACGTAGCCTTCCCATTCCGGTTCGAAAGGCGTGACGTTGACGATGATGCCGCAGCGTGCATAGGTCGATTTTCCCAGGCAAATTGTGAGCACGTTACGCGGGATGCGGAAGTATTCGACGGTGCGGGCGAGCGCGAAGGAATTCGGCGGAATGATGCAGACGTCGCCCTTGAAATCGACGAACGACTTCTCGTCGAAGTTCTTCGGATCCACAATCGTCGAATTGATGTTGGTGAAGATCTTGAAATCGTTCGAGCAACGAATGTCGTAACCGTAGCTCGACGTGCCATACGACACGATCTTGTGACCATTGACTGCGCGGACCTGGTCGGGCTCGAACGGATCGATCATGGCGTGCTCGCGCGCCAGGCGGCGGATCCACTTGTCGGATTTGATGCTCATGGCTTCGCTTGAGAGGTGAGGCGTGAGGCGTAAGGCGTGAGGCGTAAAAAGCAAGGCGCCAACGCGACCTCGGTGCTCCCGGTTTTTCCCCGCCTCACGCCTCTCGCCTCACGTCTCACGCCTTCTCCTCACGTATTTTGGATAACGATCTTGGGGAACACCGCGCTATGGTCCTTGGCCAGCTCCGCGATGCGGGCGGCCACCTTGCGGGCGATCTCCTTGTATATCTGTGCCGAGCGGCTGTCCGGCTCGGCGACCACGGTCGGCTTGCCGGAATCCGCGTGCTCGCGAATTTTGATATCCAGCGGCAGGCTGCCCAGCACATCGACCTTGTAGTCCTTGCTCATCT
>JANMYN010000694.1:0-2670 GCA_031382195.1 Betaproteobacteria bacterium | reverse complement strand
ATCCAATACAGAGGAGCTGCCATGAAGCCATCTTCATTGATGTCATTGATAACAATAGGCCTGCTGGGCGTTAGCTTGGTTTCGGCCTATGCCGCCGGCGAGGAAGTTCAAGCCATTAAGGTTAACAAGGAGAGTGCGTCCTCCGGTGATGGCAATACCGTCAAGCTCATGGGCAACGATATGCCGTTGAGCGGTCAGGCACTCAGGGTGGGCGACCCGCTGCCCGCCGCAATGGTCAGTGCCGGCAATCTCGCGCAGGTCAATATCGCCGAGGCCAAAGGCAAGGTTCGAATCATCAGTGTCGTGCCCTCGGTCGATACGCCGACCTGCGAAGCCCAGACCCACGAGTTGAGCGAAAAGGATCGGAAACTCGCTGAGAAAGTCGACATGGTTACCATCAGCATGGATCTCCCCTTCGCGCAGCAGCGCTTCGCCAAGGAAGCGAAGATCAAGAACGTCACGTTTTATTCGGATTACAAGTCTGCCGAGTTTGGAAAGAAAAATGGCCTGTTGATGGACCCCCTGCGTTTGCTGGCACGGGCGGTAATCGTCACCGACAAGGACAACATCGTGCGTTACATTCAGGTGGTTCCGGAAGTCACGCAACTTCCCGATATGCAGGCGGCGATGAATTTTGCCAAGTCACTGCTGTAAAGTCTGTCACCAAGATGCAAAAAAAGCCCCGCTTTGTGCGGGGCTTTTTGTTTCTGGCGGAAGGGGTGGGATTCGAACCCACGAGAGACTTGCGCCTCTGCCGGTTTTCAAGACCGGTGCATTTAACCGCTCTGCCACCCTTCCGTGTGGGTCTGCTTTGCTCCATGACGCAGCGTTTTTCTCCTGCCTGGGCACCCGGGACAGGCGGCGCGGTTAGAGCTGGCAGGATGATAGCGCATAGGCAACGCACGGCACACAAGCCATTGAAACTTTGCTCGCAGTTGCGTAGTCTTACGACGTGTAATATCCCTTGAGGAGGCTGTAACAATATGCAACCAGAAATCCAGTACGGCTCGCAATCCGGACAACTGTCGGTCGCTCAGAACAAGGTTTTGCGAAATACCTATCTGTTGCTCGCGCTGACCATGGTGCCGACGGTTGTCGGCGCATTCGTCGGCATGGCGACCGGCGGCATCATCATGCAGCATCCAATCATGATGTCGCTATTGATGATCGGGGCGGTCATCGGTCTGCAGTTCGCCATTAGCGCCAACCGCAACAGCGGTCTGGGCGTCGTGCTGTTGCTCGGCATGACTTTCATACTCGGCTGGTGGCTGGGGCCGTTGCTCAATTTCGCGCTGCAACTGCGCAATGGGCCTCAGTTGATCGGCATCGCCGCGGTTGGCACCGGCGGCATTCTGCTGGTCATGAGCCTGATTGCGACGACCACGAAAAAGGACTTCAGCTTCATGGGGAAATTCCTGTTCGTGGGCATGATCGTGCTTCTTCTGGCCATGCTTGCGAACATGTTCTTCCAGATTCCAGCGCTGGCCCTGACGATCTCCGCCCTGGTCGTTGTAGTTTTCTCGCTTTTCCTGCTGCACGATGTCAGCCGCATCGTCACTGGAGGAGAGACCAACTACATCATGGCCGCAACGGGTGTATACATCAGCCAGTACAACATTTTCGTGAATCTGTTGCACCTGCTCATGGCATTTACCGGACAGCGCGACTGATTTTGTCGCAGAGTCAATGGGCGGCCACCGGGCCGCCCTTTTTTTGTCCGACGATTTCTTCAGCGATCGAACACTGCGATTGATTCGACGTGTGAGGTGTGCGGAAACATATTGATCACGCCGGCCGCCGCGAGCCGATATCCGTGCACATTGACCAGCACCGCCGCGTCCCGCGCAAGCGTGGCCGGATTGCAGGACACGTAGACAATACGCGCCGGCGTTATTTCACCCAGTGCCTTAACCAACTCCATCGCTCCATCGCGCGGAGGGTCGATGAGTATCCGGTCGAAAGGCGCCAGTTCCTTCCAGTCACCTGCGGTGATCTTGAACAGATCCCGATCGAGGAAGCGACACCGGTCTCCCAGGCCATTGAGTTCGGCATTTCCGTACGCCCGCTGTACCAGGCGCGCGTTGCCTTCGACGCCGAGCACCTGCGCACCGCGCCTGGCGATCGCCAACGAGAAATTTCCCAGGCCGCAGAAAAAATCGGCGACGCGCTCCCCCGGTCGCGGATCGAGCAAGGTGATTGCCCGCCGCACGAGTACCCGATTGATTTCGTGATTGACCTGGGTAAAATCCGTCGCGTTGAAGGGAAAAGTGAGATCGAAGTCCGGGATGCGATATTGCAGCGGTATCACTTCCTGCGGAAATAAAGGGTAGACCGAATCGGGTCCTTTCGGCTGCAACAACAGTTGCACACGATGCAGGGTGGCAAACTGCCTGAGCTTCTCGAGGTCGGCATCATCCGGTGGCTCGATCACGCGAAGGATTAGCACGTCGACTGCATCGCCGATGGCCAATTCGACCTGAGGCAGGCGCTCGCGGATGGATAACGAGGCGATCAACTCGCGCAACGGAATTAACAGCGCGGAAGTACGCGCCGGCACGACTTCGCACGTCTGCATGTCGACGACAAAACTGCTGCGCCGCTCGCGAAAACCAACCAGAGTGCCTTTCTTGGCAACATAGCGGGCCGAGAAGCGCGCCCGATAGCGGTACT
>JANMYN010000665.1:0-1772 GCA_031382195.1 Betaproteobacteria bacterium | reverse complement strand
GCGTTGCCGAAATTGTCGCCGCGGTTGAATTCCTTGATCTTCGGTATGCCGCATTCCTCGGCGGCGTCACGCCATGCATCGAGGATCTCCCAATGCACACGCCGCTCCTCGACGCGGAGTTCGCCGCCGGCGCCGTGCAGTTCGTCGGCGCCATGGGCATAGTCCTCGGTACGGATGAAATAAGGCAGCACTTCGTCCCAGGACCATCCGCGGTTGCCGAGCGAAGACCAGTAGTCGTAGTCGCTCTTCTGGCCGCGCATGTAGATCATGGCGTTGATCGAGGAGCAGCCGCCGAGCCCGAGGCCGCGTGCATAGCCAAGGGTGCGGCCATTCAGGCCGTCGTCGGCTTCGGTCCGGTAACACCAGTCGGTGCGGGGATTGCCGATGGTATAGAGATAACCCACCGGAACATGGATCCAGAAGTAATCATCTTTGCCGCCGGCTTCCAGCAGCAGTACGCGGGTGTTCGCGTCGGCACTCAGCCGATTGGCGAGCAGGCAACCCGCAGAACCGGCGCCGATGATGACGTAATCGAATGGTCCCAGGGACCGGGCCATCTTTCCCCCGCTATATAGGTGCGTGTTCTTCTCGCCGAGGGCAGCAACGCTGTCGCCGGCGCTTTCCTCGACCTGGATTATGCCCGATCCGCCGCGCTGGATTCATGCGGGCGTTCGCTTTACTCTGCGCCTTTCGGAGGAGAACAATGAAAATAACCGCGATCAAGACGTCGGTCTGCAACGCCGAGATGCGTATATGCATGTGTCAACTCGTGGCACAACGTAACAACAGTCAAGTCCTCGATCCGCAATCCGAACGCAGCGGCGAACAACGCTTGCGCCATCCAGTAGATTTCGATGCGAGGTGAGCGCGGACCAGCAAACGAATACACGCCGAGGATATCTTCGCGGATCTCCTTAATCTCGTCGAACACCTTCCGAGCCACCGCCATGTTCTGGAGAATAAGGGCAACACGCAGCGATTGATCGAGCGCAGGCCCGCTATCCTTCGCGTCATCGGGTAATGCCAACCATTGCTCGAACTCATCCCAATTCTCAAGATTTCAAAATTAGTCCACTGAAGTGTCCACAACCGTGTCCAGATATACGGAAAAAGTACGTTTGATCAATAGCCTTTGAGCATCTAAACTTGCCAGCAGTTTGTCCAATGACGTGTCCAAATCATGGCCGACCTTAGTCAATATCAGCCACTCTTCCCGGAGGAGCGGGTACTAGCTCCGCTCCAGGACCTGGCGGCTCAGGTCATTGAAGGGTGTCTTCGCCTCACCGGCCACGGCGTTGCGCCGGTGGCTATCGCGCTTCAACCAAAGCTACGAGCGATGAACTCGTACTACACGAACAGAATTGAGGGGCAGCACACTCGCCCCGCCGACATAGAGAGGGCTATTCGAAAGGACTTCGACGCAGACGCGGGAATAGCAAGGAAGCAGCGTTTGGCCATCGCACACATCGATCTCGAGGAAGAACTTGAGAAAATCGTCGCTGGATCCAACCCTGTTACGCTTTTTTCACCAGCGCTGGTGTACGACATCCACAAACGCCTTTACGAAAAATTGCCAGAAGACGACCGAGTTACGGATCAGGGCGAGCCAATTCAGCCCGGGCAATATCGAAGGAAAGACGTCAAGACGGGTCTACATGCTGCCCCGCCATGGCAAGAGGTTGAAGGACTCATGGATGGATGGGCTGCGCGTTACGGAGCCCTTCCTGGCAAGGAAACTCTGTTAATTGGCGCAGCATGTTCCCATCACCGAT
>JANMYN010000624.1:0-2545 GCA_031382195.1 Betaproteobacteria bacterium | reverse complement strand
CTTTCGCCGTTACTTTCACCTTTCACCTTTTACCTTTCGGCTGTTTTTATAATGGATGACGACATGAAAAAACTTCTCGCTTTGCTCGCCCTCTGCCTCCTCCCGATCGGCGCGCTTGCGCAGGACGCCGCTGCCGGCAAGGAAAAGGCGGTGGTGTGCGGTGCCTGTCATGGCGCGGATGGCAACGCCACGATTGCGCAAAATCCAATCCTTGCAGGGCAGAATGCTCGCTACATTTATCTTCAACTGCGTGACTTCAAGGAAGGACGCCGCAAGGATCCGCTCATGTCGCCGATGGCCGCAAATCTGTCGAAGAAGGACATGCTGGACCTCGCGGCTTACTTTTCTGCGCAGAAACCGAATCGCCAAAACTCCAGGGGTGATTCCGCCAGGATCGAAGAGGGCAGAAAACTGGCCGATACGGCCCTGTGCCCGATGTGTCACCTCGGTGGCTTTTCGGGTCAGAACGAAATTCCCAGAGTAGCCGGCCAGCACTACGAATATATCGTGAAGCAGTTGATGGCATTCAAGAACCGAGAACGCACCAATGACGCGGGTTCGATGACTGCGTATATGAACAACGTCACCAAGGACCAGATCGAAGCACTGGCCTCTTATGCTGCTTCGCTGAATTGACGGCGTCATAGCGTGGCCAGGCGACTAACGATTAAATTGGCATCGCCTTCCCGGCTCCGCCGATGATTGTCGAACCGGTAACAATGGCGACGGATTATGTTTTGGCGATCGCCAATGCATATTTCGGATGGCATCTTCTTCGCGTAAGCGGCCGTCCTGCGAAGTACTGGTCTTCGGGATTCCTGGCGCTCTCTGCCGCCGCTGCCGCGGGCGGCAGCTATCACGGACTGCGCGCCGCGCTCGATCCCGGCATCGTTGCCGTGCTATGGCAGACAGCGGAATTTGCCATCGGGATCGGGAGTCTTTGCCTGCTGCTGGGCGTTGTGGAACTCTATGCCAGCGGCCGATGGCTGACCGGCCTGCGCGTTCTTGCCCCCGCCAAATTCCTTATCTACATGGTCAGCATCGCGGGCAGCGACGAGTATGTGTTTGCAATCTACGACTCCAGCGTAACGGTGGCGGTCTCGATCGCAATTGCCCTCCTTGCCCTGCGGCTATGGCATCACCCTTCCACAGGCTGGCTGCTTGCCGGATACGGCGTTTCCATTCTGGCAGCCCTCGTGCAAATGAGCGGACTGCGCCTCTTCGGACATTTCAATCACAACGATTTGTACCATCTGATCCAACTGATCGCGATGGCGCTGCTTTTTCGCGCCGGACTCGATTTCGGCGAAGCGATGAACAGGCCGCGGCGGCCTTGAATTTCTGGACAATGGGTCTTGCGTGTCTGTCGCAAGAACGGAATTACGCGAGCCGTTCCGGAATCCCGGATTTCGGGCCATCGTTTTTTTCGCGAACCGGAGGCTGGACGATCGTTCTGTTACGATACTTCGGCAGTCACGGTATTTTCGATATTCAAGACAATAACGCCCTCCATGCGCCAACAGTCCCTGTCCTGCCTCGGTGTCCACGGCTTCCATCGTCTCAATTACTACGAGTGGGGTGACCCGGCGAATTCCAAAGTCGCCATCTGCGTGCACGGGCTCACGCGTAACGGCCGTGACTTCGACGACATCGCGCACGCACTGTCCAGTGAATACCGCGTGCTTTGCCCTGACGTTGCCGGTCGCGGAAAAAGCGAATGGCTCACCCACATAGAAGATTACGCGTACCCGGTTTACTGCGCGGACATGGCGGCTCTGATTGCGCGCAGCGGCGCGCAGACCGTGGACTGGATCGGCACGTCAATGGGCGGACTGGTCGGCATGCTGCTGGCCGCACAGCCGAATTCGCCGATCCGCAAGCTGGTGATGAGCGATGTCGGCCCCTTCATTCCGAAATCCTCGCTGGAGCGGCTTTCCACTTATGTCGGCAAGCCGGCCAGCTACGAGTCTTTCGAGGACTTCGAACAGTATGTCCGGACAATATCCGCACCGTTCGGTCCGTTGACCGACGCGCAATGGCGTCGTCTCACCGAGTCCACGGCAGCGCGCAACGACGATGGAAAATGGATCACGAACTACGATCCGGCGATTGCGCGAGCCTTCACGCAACCGATCGCCGATGTCGTGCTGTGGCCCTTCTGGGATCAGGTGAGTTGTCCCACCCTGGTGTTGCGCGGCAAGGATTCCGACCTGCTGTTGAGCGAAACCGCGCGCGAAATGACCACGCGGGGTCCGAAAGCGAAGCTCGTTGAATTCGACGGCATCGGCCATGCGCCGATGCTTATGGCCGCCGATCAAATCAATGTTGTTCGAGAATTTCTCGGACAACATTGATCGGTGATTGGTGATTGGTGATTGGTGATTGGTGATTGGTGATTGGTGATTGGTGACTGGCAAGAGCATATTTGACATCGGACGCGCGTGAAGATTTTTAGGTTTTTTGTTTTTTTACGAATCACTAATTACTAATCACCAATCACTGCTTCATGCTCGCCATTGACTGGGGCACCACATCCTTCCGCGCA
>JANMYN010000884.1:0-2796 GCA_031382195.1 Betaproteobacteria bacterium | reverse complement strand
CCGACAAGCTGCTTGCCGGCGACCCACACATCGCTTACATCCTCGCGACCGGCCGCGTATACGAGATGCGATGCCGGATCATAACAGGGAGACAATTCGATCGAATCCAAGTTCACCGCGCACAAGTCGGCGCATTTGCCTGGTTGTATCGATCCGATTGTGCGTTCGAGTCCCAGCGCCTGTGCGGCATTAAGCGTTGCCATGCGCAAAGCCGTATGGGCGGGAAGCACTTCCGCGTTGTTACTGGTCGCCTTGGCCAAAAGGGCTGTCAATCGCATTTCGCAGAAAATATCCAGGCGGTTGTTGCTGGCCGCTCCGTCCGTTCCGATGCCGATGTTGATTCCGGCGGAAAGCATCCTGTCCACAGGAGCGATGCCGCTCGCCAGCTTCAGGTTTGACGATGGACAGTGTGCGACTGAACAGCCCAGCCGGCCAAGTAGCGTGATTTCCGCAGACTCGAGATGCACCGCATGCACCGCAATGAAATTCGGACCCAGTATTCCAAGTCTCTCCAATCTGGCTAGGGGGCGCTCGCCGAATTTTGCCAGACTCTCACTGATCTCGTCCTGCGTTTCGTGAATATGAGTATTGATCGGAATCTGCAACTGCTCGGATAGGGTGAGTATCTGTTCGAAACTCTTGTCGCTGACTGTGTAGGGCGCGTGCGGCGCCATGCAGAAGCTCAGGAGCGGCTCGTGCTTCAATTCGTCGCGCATTGCAAGACCCTTGCGCAGGTAATCTTGGGCGTCGCTGGCATACGCGGTCGGAAATTCGATCAGAATGATGCCCAGAGTGGCACGCATGCCCGCATCCAGCGCTGCCCGCGCGGTCATCTCTGGGAAGAAGTACATGTCATTGAAGCAAGTGACTCCGCCACGAAGCATTTCGGCGCATGCGAGCATCGTTCCGTCATAGACGAACTGTGCAGAGGAGTGTTTGTTTTCTGCCGGCCATATGTGATTTGAAAGCCAGTCCATCAGCTTCAGATCATCCGCAAGCCCGCGCATCAACGTCATCGCCGCGTGGCTGTGGAAATTGATTAACCCGGGGATGAGTACATGCGAATCCAGCCGACATATCTGCCGGGAAGAACAGCGCCGGCTCATTTCGTCGCTCGGCAGCAATGCAACGATGTTTCCGCCGCTGATCGCGACCGCGTGATTTTCGAGCACCGTACCGTGAGGTTCGACCGGAATGACCCAGGGCGCCTGGATTACTAGATCAGCGGCAAAACGGGATTTCGAGTCCTGCATGGTGGCCTCAAAAAAAAACCCCGCATCTGCAGGGCTTTGATGAATGCGCGACAGAATTTGGAGTCAATTCAATTTCTTGGTCGCGCTAGCGTTGACATCCACCCTGCGGTCCGGTTGCAGGCAGGAGATCAGGGCTTTGCCGCGGGTTTTGTTACAGGCGTCCCCGGTCACTGGTTCCGATTCGCCACGGCCCTCAGTGTGAATCTTATCGGACGGTATCCCTTTTCTCGCCAGGTAGGCTTTGACCGCCTCTGCTCGCCGTTCCGAAAGCTTTTGATTGTAAGCGTCCTTGCCGATACGGTCCGCATGGCCTACCACGGTAATCGAGTCGTATTGCGTCCTATTGAGACCGGAAATCAATTCATCCAATTTCGCGCGCTGGTCGCCGCGAATCTCGGACTTGTCGAAACCGAACAAGGATTCCGCATCGAAATTCACGCTAATTATTTTGGGTGCCGCAGGCGCGGGTTTTGGCTCCGGTTCGTCGGGATAAATCTTTGGCTCGCCGACCAACTGCTCGGCGGGTGCGCGCTTTTCCTCCGGGAAATGTACCGTTCCGGAGTCGTCGGGCTGGGTTCCGAGATCCCCGACTTCTTCTTCTTGATCGGAATCGGCGTACCCAGTGGTCTCGCCTACCGAGCTTTCCTCAGCCGGTGCCGCCCCTTGCTGCTCCGACACGGATTCGTCTTCCTGTGGCCCGAGATCCCCGATTTCTTCTTCCTCTTGATCGGCATCGGCATATTCAGTAGTTTCGCCTACCGAGCTTTCCTGAGCCGGTGCTGCCCCTTGCTTTGCCGACATGGATTCGTCTTCCTGCGGCCCGAGATCCTCGATTTCTTCTTGTGCCTCTTCTTCCGGCAATGCGTATTTCGTCACCGGAAAATCGGGTGTCGCTTCATTCTTCCGCGGCGCCGTTACTTCAAGGGGACGATCAATAATCTGAACGGATTCCTTTGTCGGCTCGTAAGCGGGCGGAGGTGCCGGCTGCGGGGCAACCGCCTCGGTTGGCGCCTGGGCACCGGCACCAGAGCTGCTGCGATCGGTTTGGCTGGCACATCCGGAAATTACCGCACCTACTAGCAACATCAACAGCCGATTGGTCTTTGGTCGCATCGCCTCTTCTCCTGATCGTGCTGGTCAATGGATAGCTTAATTATTCCCCATTCCCCGGCGGGTTAACAGTATATCGCGCTGCAAGTTGGAATTTATAAATCATGCCCAAATCGACAAAAACGGTCGCGTTCGTCCATCAAACATCTTGCGATGAATATCTTCCAATGATTCAGGAATATCCATGCTTAACAATGTCTCGGAAAGGGGCGGCATGATAACATGCCGTGTTTACGCGCCTTCAGTGTCGCCGTATAGCGTCTGCGACCAAAAACACCTGTCTTTTATCCGGCCATTGTACGAGTTCGGGCGGCGTAATTTTATGCCACTTTGCAATAATAAAATTGACTTTCCCTGATGGATCAATTCGCCAAAGAAACCCTTCCGATCAGCCTTGAAGAGGAGATGCGCCGCTCCTACCTCGATTATGCGA
>JANMYN010000479.1:0-3818 GCA_031382195.1 Betaproteobacteria bacterium | reverse complement strand
GCGTTGCTGTTCGCCGCCTACACCTGGTTCGTGTTGAGTTGGAGCTATTCGGTCGGCGAGCGCGCGGGGTACGTGCAGAAATTGTCGAAGAAGGGCTGGATCTGCAAAACCTGGGAAGGTGAACTCGCGCTGGTGACCATGCCGGGGACGGTGGGGGAGAAATTCTTCTTCAGCGTACGTAACCAGGCCGTCGCCGAGCAAGTCAACCGTTCCATGGGGCGCCGTGTCTCTCTAGACTACGAAGAGCACATCGGCGTGCCGTCCAGTTGCTTTGGCGAGACAGGCCACTACATCACCGGACTCAAGGTCATCGAGGATCCGGCTCCTTTGTCTCCCGTGCCGGTACAGCCACACCCGCCGCAAGCATCGCCTGCGCCTGCGCAGCAGTAGAAAACGCCTTCACTGCGGCCGCAATGCTGCCACATTCCGTCCGTGTCATCGTCCGCGACTGGCTGAACGCCAATCACATCGTTCTGGCCGCCCGGGGCACGGTCCTGATCGACAGTGGCTACGGCCGCGATTCTGTGCTGACGCTGTCCTCGGTTTCCGAGGTCCTTGCAGGCCGGCCCCTGGACTGGCTTGGTCAACACCCATTGTCATTCCGACCACATGGGCGGCAACGCAGCCGTGCGCCGAGAGCATCGATGCCGCGTCAGCATTCCGCGGGATGAATTGCGCATGGTGCGCCACGTGCTCACGGTCATGTCCGTCTTTTCCCTGATGGATCGCCGCCGCCTGGCCGTGAACGAACTCGATACCTATCTCGACTCGGTTCCGCTATACGCAGATTTCAACCGCCAGTATCTCAAGCTGGATAGGGCGGCGCTTGCGAATTTGATCGTCGGCGATCTGGAGCGAAATGGTGCAGTGCGCCGGCTTGACGGTTTTCTGTTCGTCGCTTGAGGCTGAATGGAAAAGAAAACGGGCGCATGGACTGCGCCCGGACGCAAAATGCGTAAGAACATGGCTAGGAACTGCAGGGGACCGAACCCGGGAAGGCTCGATCCTTGGTCTGCGCGAAGATTATTGCCTGCCTGCGCGCGCAATATTGTTAACAATTGTAAGCGGCGATCGCCGCAATCAGAGGGTGTCGCGCGCCCGTCCGTAACTCGATATACCGGCGAGCAACCGCAACAGGCCATAAGCCATCCAAGTCGTCAGACGCATCGGCAGGCCCATCTTCAAGCCGTACTCTCGCGAAACCGGCTTTGCCGCGGACGCAATAGCCGCCAGCAGGCTCGCGCGCAGATCCTTCGCGAAGGCCTGGTTTTCGACTACCACGTTGGCTTCACGCGCCAGCAGCAGGCTGAGCGGATCGATGTTGGATGACCCGACGGTCGCCCAGGACCCGTCGATGACCGCTACTTTTGCATGCAGGAAACTGCGCTGATACTCGTAAATCTCCACGCCCGCGTCGAGCAACTGGTGATAGAGGGCGCGTGTGGCGTAGTGCATCAGTAGATACTCAACACGTCCCTGCAATAGCAGGACCACACGCACCCCACGATCTGTCGCCGCGAGCAATGCGCGGCGAAAACGCTTGCCCGGCAGGAAGTAGGCATTGGCGATCACCACTTCGGTTTCCGCGCTTCTGATCGCCGCCAGGTAGGCTTGTTCGATATCGTGGCGATGACGAAAATTGTCGCGCACCACAAAGGCCGCCCGCTTGTCGCCAGCGGTCGGCGCATCCCGCCGCGGACGGCTCGACGGAGCCCAGCGCGGGCGCATGTTGGTCCAGGCCGCGCGCATCCAAACCGAGCGTACCGCCGCGCGCATGTCCACCAGCAGCGGTCCCTGCACCCGCAGTGCAAAGTCGAAGCGTGGATGATCCGCCGCGCCGGCCGAAATATCGTCGATGATGTTAATGCCGCCGCAAAAACCGACCTTCCCATCGATTACGGCGAGTTTGCGATGCAGCCGCCGCAGTCGGGTGAGCCTCATTTGGAACGGCGAGCGGTCGGGACGATAAACCAGCGATCGCACGCCCGCTGCGAGCAACCGCGGACGCATGTGCTGCGTAAACAAACGGGAACCGAATCCATCGACCAGCAGGTAGACCGACGCGCCGCGACGGGCAGCACGCATGAGCGCCTGCGCAATCCTTTCACCGGTCGCATCCGTCTCAAATATGTAGGTCTCGAGATAGATTTCGCTTGCCGCCGCATCGATTTCGCGTTCGAGCGCCTGGAAATACTGCTCGCCGTTTTGCAGCAGATCGATGCGGTTACCTTCTCGAAACCTCATGCCTTGCGGATCAGCCGCGCCGATAATGCAATGTGGTCGGACACTCGCGACCAGGAGCGGCCGTGATGGGCATGGGCCAGCTCAATCGAGAAACCGCGAACATAAATGCGGTCGAGATACAGCATCGGGAGAATGGCCGGGTAACTACGCGCCGGGCGACCGGACGTGGTCTCGAACACCTCGGAAACGTTCAGGGAATCCACGAGTACGTCACTTGCACGCTGGCGCCAATCATTAAAGTCCCCCGCGATAACCAGGGGGGCGTCGCCCGGAACGAGCTTTTCGATGCGATCCTTCAGCAGCGTGATCTGTTTCTTACGCCAGTGCCCGAGCAGTCCCAGGTGCACGTTGACGCAGTGGAGCGTCTGCCGCCATCCCGGTATCGAGATTTCACAATGCAGTAGACCGCGACTCTCGCTGTCATGCATGGAAATATCTTCGTTGTCCCAGCGCACGATCGGATACTTGCTGAGGATGGCGTTGCCATGATGCCCGCCGTCGTAGACAGCGTTCTTGCCGTAGGCAAAATCATTCCAGATCGAATCGGCCAGGAATTCGTATTGGGGCGCTCTCGGCCAGTTGAAATGGCGCGCGGAATGCTTCTCGTGCAGGCCTTGCACTTCCTGCAGGAAAACCAGGTCAGCACCAATACTGCGCAACCTTTCGCGCAGGTCGTGGACAGACATGCGCCATTTGAACTGCGAAAACCCTTTGTGGATGTTGTAGGTAACGACCTGGAGTTTTTCCATTTTATTCGACATGGCGTTGGGCGCAGAGCCAATCCCACACGAAAAAGGTTCATGTTTTCGCAGCGGCGGGTGCTATCTTATCTGATGGCTGGTCCGGATTTTTTCAGCCGGGTATTCTCGATTTCGTGCACCATCGCGCTGAAGCGCCTTTCCACCGTAGTTCGTACTATCAGCGTACCAAGCAATGGCGGGAATCCAAAATCCGGCGTAAATTTCCCCTCATAGCGCAATTGCAGCCCGGTGCCTCTTGATGCCAGGTGATAGACGCCGTTCATTTCCTTGAGGTTGCCAGCGATCGCGGTCGAGACAACACGATCGTAAGGCCGTTCTTCGATCGCCAGGCGCACGCGCATCGGAAACGTGAGGAACAGGAAGCTCGCTTCCCCGCGTTGATCAACCACGACGCGCGAACCATCGCGCGACACTACGCGGCTTTCCTGCATACCGGGTATGAATTCCGCCAGCCGGCCGTAGTCGGTGAGTACTTTCCACGCGTCCTTTACGTCGGCCTTGATCTCTGCCGATGCATCGACCTCGAAACTGTCGCCGTGACGCGTAGCGTGGACGATGATTTCTGCCGCCTGGCCCGTTGCCGACAACACGATCAGCAACAACCCGAGCACGGGAAACAGCGTTCGTCTACGCTCAGTAGTGGCCAATACGCCGCCGCGAAGTCCGGCTGCCTCGGTCAGGAGACCGCGAGCATTCGTTCCAGTGCAACGCGGGCCAACACCGCATCGCGCTGCGGGACCTTGATCTGGTTGACAACCTTGCCCTGCGCCAGATTCTCCAGCGTCCAGGCAAGGTGCTGCGGGTCGATGCGCG
>JANMYN010000459.1:0-4104 GCA_031382195.1 Betaproteobacteria bacterium | reverse complement strand
GCCTCTAGCCTTTCCTTCAAATGTTTGTCTTCCTCCGTTGCATACAATAAATGCCAAAGTTTGTAAAGTGGTTGCTGCTCAAAATCTGGAGAAATTTCTGTTTTTACTTCGCCACTTTCTTTGTCTATTTTTTCTGTTGTTTTGAGTTCAAAACTCAAGTTTTTGTGATAGTTTGGGTTTGCTCGCAATACCACCCACCCCCCGCCGTTTTGGGGCGGGGGGCGGGGCGGGGTGTGGGCGCGCACCCCGCCACCCCACGCCGATATCGCCCAGATTGTCGACAACCGAACAGAAAAGGTCCCAACGCATTTGAGTACGGTGATTGGTAACTGGTGATTGGTGAGAATCGATTTAGAGGTTTTTTACCAGTCACCAATCACTAATTACCAATCACCGTACTCAAGCCATTCCGCCGTTGATCGAAATGACCTGCCCGGTTATATAGCCAGCCTGCCCGGAGGTCAGAAATGCCACCAGCGCCGCGACTTCCTCGGTGGTGCCCGCGCGCTTCATTGGCACCAGTGCTTCGATGGTTTCCTTGGGAAAGGCTCTCTCGATCACGGGCGAGTCGATGACGCCAGGCGCAACTGCATTAACCGTGATGCCGCGGGAAGCGAGTTCCAGCGCTAGCGACATCGTCGCCCCATGCAGCCCCGCTTTTGCCGCTGCGTAGTTGACCTGGCCGCGATTGCCGATAACGCCAGCCACTGAGGATACGTTGATAATCCGGCCCCAGCGGGTACGAATCATCGGTAACAGGAGGGGGTGCGTTACGTTGTAAAAACCGTTCAGCGATACATCGATCACGCGATCCCACTGCGCCCCGCTCATGCCGGCAAGGGGTGCATCGTCATGCACGCCGGCGTTGTTGACGAGCACCTGGATCGGCTCATGTTCGACGAGTTTCGTCAGTATCCGCTCCGCGGCTTCGCGGTCGGTCACGTCGAAGGCGATGGCCTGGGCCGCGGCCCCACCGGCCTGCAATTGCGCCACCAGCCGCTGCGCCTCTTCGAGCCTCTGGTTGGCATGCACGATGACCTGCAGGCCCTGTGCCGCAAGAGCGCGGCAGATTGCCGTTCCGATGGCGCCGCTTCCCCCGGTTACCAATGCGGTTTTCACTGTCACCTCTCCTGGTAGGTTCCTGGGCCAAGCATTACCGGCCGTTGTTATGTTTTGACCAGACCGCACTGCTGTATCGTGCCACGAGAGGCGGGTCGCGCGTCAGGCGGAGATGATCGCATGCAATCGACCGCGCACCAAAGCAAAGTACTGCAATTCTTCGCCCTGCGGTCCGTTACGGTAAAAAGGAGTTGGCGCACGACCTGCCGGCGAGATCGCAGATCGGCCGTTCGTATTGAATGCGGACCATAGTAAAATCGGGCGATGCGAGTGAACCAGTTTTACTGTTGATGTCCGCGCCGTCCCCCAAAACGAGCCCCGACTGTGACGTTTTCGTGCTCGGCGGCGGGCCCGGCGGTTCGACCATCGCCGCGCTGCTGGCTGAGCGCGGCTGGAACGTGGTAATCGCGGAAAAGGAACGCCACCCGCGCTTCCACATCGGCGAATCCCTGCTGCCCCTGAACATGCTGCTGCTGAAGGATCTCGGGATCTATGAGGAGGTCAAGCGCATCGGCATGCCGAAATACGGCGCCGAGTTCAATTCCCCTGAACATGGGCCAGCGGTCACGTTCGACTTTAGCCAGGCATGGGACAAGACCTATCCGAACGCTTTGGAAGTCAGGCGCTCCGAGTTCGACGAAATCCTGTTCCGCAATTGCGGTGCGAAAGGGGCGCATACGTTCGAGCAATGCCGCGTCACCAATGTCGAATTCCCGGCCCGGGAAAACGTGCGCATCGACGCGCGTATGCACGACGGCCATGCTAGAACCTGGCACGCGCGTTACTTTGTGGATGCATCGGGGCGCGACACTTTTCTCGCCAGCCGCTTCGGCATCAAACGTCGCAACCGCGCCCACAATAGTGCCGCGATTTACGGATATTTCACCGGCGCCCAACGCCTGCCGGGCAAGGCCGCCGGCAACATCAGCATGTTCTGGTTCGATCACGGCTGGTTCTGGTTTATTCCGCTGCTCGACGGCACCACCAGCGTCGGTGCAGTGTGCTGGCCGTACTACATGAAATCCAGAAAAACCGACCCCACCACTTTCTTTCTCGATACCATCGCCATGGCCCCCAAGCTGGCGGAACGCTTGCGCGACGCAAAGCTCATCGATGGCGTCACCGCGACCGGCAATTTTTCCTACCAGGCTGACAGGATGCATGGCGACCGCCACATCCTGATCGGTGACGCGTTTGCCTTCATCGATCCGGTATTCTCGTCCGGGGTCATGCTCGCCATGAACAGTGCTTTTCTGGGCGCCGACGCGGTCGATGCCAGTCTGCGCGAGCCAGCGCAAGCCCCGGCGCTGCTGCGCAAGTTTGATCGCAGCGTGCGCGCGGGCGTCAGCGGCTTTTCGTGGTTCATTTATCGCATGACGCATCCTACGATACGCGACATGTTCATGGACCCGGCCAACCTGCTGCGCATGCAGGAAGCCGTACTGTCACTGCTGGCGGGCGACCTGTTCCGCGGCACGCCGATCAAGTGGAGCCTGCGCGCGTTCAAGACTCTCTATTACTTTCTGAATCTGCGGCATCCGCGGCGCACGCTCGCCGCGTGGCGCCAGCGCCAGCGGGTCTTGAGCGAGCACCTCGCGGACACACCAGGAGCGTGATGCAACAGATTGCCACTTCCGCCGGTTTGCACTATGTCGGCGCCGAGAGCCTGGATGCGTTGCTGGAGGCATGCCAGGGTCGCGTGCTGGGCATCGTCGGCTACGGTAAGCCGCCGCGGGAACGCAGGGATATTGCATCGGCCTGGGTGGACATGCCGGTGATCGGCGCCGACCAGGTATTCGAGGTGTGGACCGCCGCCACCGCGGTTCATGCCGAGACCAACGGCCGCATTCGCGGTGCACGCAACGCGCGCATCTTGTTCGGTTGCATGGAAATACCGGAGGACCAACGCACCGACTACGATGCGCTGATCTACAACAACTATTGCGCCATATTCGACTATCTGGACGAACTGGGCTTTCCGAATCTGATCCGCATCTGGCACTATCTGCCCGACATTCATCTGGACGAACGCGCGCTCGAGCGCTACAAGCGGTTTTCCCTGGGGCGACACGAGGCTTTCCTCGCCAAGGGACGCGCCATCAATACCGATGCCCCCGCGGCCAGCGCAGTCGGCAAACGCTCGGGCAGCACTGTCATCTGCTTCCTCGCGGCACCGCGTCCCGGCATTGCGATCGAGAACCCCCGTCAGGTCAGCGCCTATTCCTATCCCGCCCAGTATGGTCCACGCGGTCCGACATTTTCGCGCGCTTTGTTTACGTCGTGGGATGATCTGCGGCAACTTTACATTTCCGGTACCGCCGCCATCTTCGGACATCTCAGCCAGCACGAGGGCGATGCGGGCGCGCAGGTGGGCGAAACCATCGTCAATCTGCGTTCGGTCATGAATGAAGCACTTGACCACGATCTCATCGACGTCAGACAGAACACGGATCTGCTGTTCAAGGTCTATCTGCGGCAGCCCGAATACCACGCGGTCGCGCAAGCGCAACTGCGCAAAGCCTTCGGCCCTTCCCCCTCGATCGTCTACCTGCAGGCCGACATCTGCAGGCAGGAACTGCTGCTGGAAATCGAAGTGGTATGCGCAGCCCGGTTACAAGCATCGTGACGGTTCCGATGCGCAGCCTGCTTATCGCCGTCGTGGCGAGCGCGATGATTGCGGCCATGCCGAGCAGCGCGCGATCGGCGGAACTGCCGCTTTGGGAGGCCGGCGCGGGCGTCGCCGTGCTCGACTTCCCGGACTATCGCGGCTCGGACGAGCGCCATACCCTGGCGCTGCCCATTCCCTATCTCGTTTATCGCGGCGAATTCCTGAAAGCCGACCGTGAGAGCATCCGCGGCCAGTTCTACAAGGACGATCGATTGGACTTGCATTTGAGCGTGAACGGAACGATCCCGGCGAACAGCAGCGAAAATTCGGCGCGGCGCGGCATGCCCGATCTGGATCCGACGCTGGAAATCGGACCG
>JANMYN010000873.1:0-3058 GCA_031382195.1 Betaproteobacteria bacterium | reverse complement strand
CTGTCGGAGGGCGATCCCGACGCCAACGCAGAATGGGTCGAGCTGCTTTCACCCATGAAACTGGCCGGCAACACGCACCACTATCCGGCGATAGCCGATGCCCGGATATGGAGCCATCTGCGGCTCAACATCTATCCCGACGGCGGTATTGCACGGCTGCGCGTTTATGGGGAAGTCGCGCGCGACTGGTCCAGGCGCGGTGGCGACAAGCTCTATGATTTGGCCGCGATAGAGAACGGCGGTCGCCCGGTGGCCTGGAACGACGCGCACTTCGGCAACCCGATCAACCTGCTCGCACCCGGGCGCGGCGAGAACATGGGCGACGGCTGGGAAACGCGGCGCCGGCGCGAACCGGGCAACGACTGGACGGTGCTCGCGCTCGGCTGCCCCGGCATCATCCGCAGGATCGAAGTCGATACCGCGCATTTCAAGGGAAACTATCCCGACCGTTGCTCGTTGCAAGCCACCAATGCGAAGATCGTGCCGGATGCGGCTCTGGTCACGCAAAGCATGTTCTGGCCCGTGCTGTTGCCCGAACAGGCGCTGTCGATGGATGCGGTGCACGTTTTCGCCGACCAGATCGCTGATCTCGGTGCAATCACGCATGTGCGCTTCAATATCATTCCCGACGGCGGCGTGAGCCGATTGCGGCTGTGGGGACAGGTTTCCCCGGGGCGGACATGAGCGCAGTGCGCGCACTGGCAGTCAGGCCGCTCACACGCGCCGGTTTCGAGCGCTTCGGCGACGTGATCGAAACCGAAGACTCAGCCTCCTTCGCCATCAATGACGGGTCGGCGGTGCGTTTCAACGACCTCGCGCAAGTGGACGTGTCAATGCAGAGCGGCCGCGCCGCGCTCAGCGTGTTCCGCGGGCAACCGGCGCGGTTCCCGCTGCGCTTGTCCGCGGTCGAGCGCCATCCGCTGGGCAGCCAGGCCTTTGTGCCGATGGGCGTGATCGCCTTTCTCATCGTGGTCGCAACCGACGGTGCGGATGACCGGCCCGGCGAACCCTTCGCCTTCCTGAGCAACGGCCGCCAGGGGGTGAATTATCGTCGTGGCGTCTGGCATCATCCGCTGCTCTCGCTCGCGAGCGTAAGCGACTTTCTTGTCGTCGATCGCGCCGGACCCGGCGAGAACTGCGACGTTGCCGGCCTGGCCGGAGACTATGTGATCGAGTCGGTGAGGATCTGACGGCATCCCCGCGGCCACCCGAAAAGTGTATACAGGTTTTCTACGCACCGGTGTTTGCCGCTACGCGAAACCGGCGGCTGCTGCCATCTGCGCTGGCCGCGTTTCAAGGCGCCAGCGGCTTTGTATTGCACCATAGGTGAACACCGCTGACCTGCGCGGGCATCATATTGAAGCGCGGGCGTATTCCCGGGAATTTATTAAGTTCATGTTTTTACGATCGGCAAATGGGCGAGGGGCAGTCGGAATGGTCGTGGCATGGGGTTTGTGAAGTATCCATTCGGTGCATTATATTGGATGCAATCGTGCATGCCGATGGGTGCGCGAGCGCTGCCGGGGCGCAAGCGGCCGGCGGCTTTGACGGGCTGACAGACTGGAGGGAGTCAAAATCATGGATAACTTTTTTGCTAAGGCGGGGACAGGGTTTGCAGCGGGTTTGATTGCAATTGCCACGGCTTTTGGCACCGGCATCGAAAGCGCCGGCGCAGCGGTCTGGAGCGACACGGAAGTGCAGTTGCTTTACGGCAGTAAGTTCAGGGAGCCGTTCAATCCGAACGACGTGACCAAGACCATCGTGACCCTGCAGCACGCGAGCGGCTGGGAGTACGGACGCAATTTCTTCTTCTTCGACGCACTGAAATCAGACGACAAGGACAACTCGGCAGGTGAGATCTACGGTGAGTGGTATCCGACGTTCAGCCTGAGCAAGATCACCGGCACCGAGTTAAAGTTCGGTATCGTCAAGGACGTCGGCCTCACCGCCGGCCTCAACTACGGCTCCAAGAGCAACGGTGCCAACCCGACGGTTTACCTGCCGGGCGTCACCGTGGATTTCGATGTGCCGGGATTCGCTTTCTTCAACGTCGACATCCTCGCCTATATGGATCGGGGCAAATTCAATGGCGCCTCGAACGGATGCAACGCCAATACCTACCAGATCACGCCCGCATGGAAGCTCCCGTTCCAGCTTGGCGGGACGAAATGGTCCTTCGAGGGATTCGCCGATTTCATCGGCAGCCACGGTGAATGCAAGGCGCAGATCCTGACCCAGCCGCAGATCCGGCTCGACGTCGGCAATTTCATGGGCAAGCCCGACAAGCTGTTCGTCGGCATTGAGTACCAGTACTGGCAGAACAAGTTCGGGATCAAGGATCTCAAGGACAACTTCCCGCAATTGCTGGGCGTGTGGAAGTTCTGAACGTGCGCGCTGCGGGGCCGGCAACGGTTTCCGCAGCGGCTGCTGCGCCCGGAGGCTAGAATGTCCGCAGCGGGGTACCCGATCCGTTTCATACCGACGCAAGAGGAGAACAGAAAATGAGGGAACGCAGAAGCTTCATCCGTAGCTTGCTTGCGGGCGCAGCCGGATTGCTTGTACTCGGCGGCGCAGCGTCCGCCGAGGAGCCGCTCAAGGTTGGTTTCGTTTATGTCGGCCCCGTTGGCGACGCCGGCTGGACCTATGCGCATGACCAGGGCCGCCTGATGCTGGAAAAAGAATTGGGCGGCAAGGTCAAGACGACATTTGTCGAGAACGTACCGGAGGGCGCCGACGCCGAGCGCGTGATTCGCCAACTGGTCACCGATGGCAACAAGGTAATCTTCACCACCTCGTTCGGCTACATGAACGCGACGGTCAAGGTCGCCCAGAATTTCCCAAACGTGATATTCGAGCACGCCACCGGGTACAAGACTGCGAAAAACCTCGGTGTATATGAAGCCCGCTTCTACGAAGGTGCGTACCTGCTTGGCGTGCTGGCCGGAAAAATGACCAAATCCAATACGCTGGGTTTTGTCGCCTCTTTCCCGATTCCGGAAGTGATCCGCAACATCAACGCGTTTACCCTCGGTGCGCAAAGCATCAACCCGAAAATCAA
>JANMYN010000421.1:0-4905 GCA_031382195.1 Betaproteobacteria bacterium | reverse complement strand
ACGCACCGGTGCATCGACGCGCGTTCGCACCTGGACGCCGCTGGAAGGGCCGATGCTGGGTTTCCTGATTTCGCACGGCGAAGCAACCTCGATTCCGGATTACTTCACGGTGCAGAAGAAGGGCAAGACGGTCTATCGGCCAACCTGCCATTACTCCTATCATCCTTGCGACGACGCCGTGCTGTCGATGCACGAATATATCGGCAACAACTACAAATTCCCGCCGCGTTACCGGTTGCTGCGCGACGAGATCTCGGAAGGCATGGACGAACTCGGCGTCCTGCTGATGGGCCACAAGAAGGGCGCTTACTGGTATGGCTCACAGCTCACCATAGAGGAAGCGCGCAAGCTCTGTCCCTACAACAACGCGACCAGCCTGCAGGTCAACATCGGTTATGTCTCGGCTGTCATCTGGGCGATCAGGAATCCGGCTGCGGGCATCGTCGAGCCGGACGAGCTGCCTTTCAAGGCCATGCTCGAAATCTGCAAACCATATCTGGGCAGGGTCGTGGGCGTATATACGGACTGGACGCCGCTCGAGGAACGCGGCGTGCTTTATCCGGAGGACGTGGATGGTAGCGACCCCTGGCAGTTCAAGAACTTCAGGGTGGTTTGAAAATATAGGGGCGAGGGTTAAAAGGATTTCTAGACTACGACCTTTACGCGTCCCTCGACCAGGAAGGACGTTGTTTTACGCCCCTGACTTCACATATCTCTGGACAGTTTTTTACCGGTGTCCCCGGCCGGTCAGCCAGCCGACCTTAGGTAGGGTAGCCCGGACCTCTTGATGTACAGGGTGCATCCTCTGGCGGATCGCGGATGATGCTCGGAGCCAACCGGCAGGCGCAGCCAGCACCCCGCGGTGTACGCTCGGACCTCGTCGGCAAACTCACCCTCAAGGACGAACAACTCGGCGCCTTGCTCATAGGAGATGATTCCAAGGTCAGCTTGCGGCTCCCAACGCTCGAGGCGCATCAGGTCCGAGAAGCCGGCTTGCTGGTAGAGCGGCTTGTGAGCTACGGACGGAATCGAGCTGGGCTCCCACGCGAGCTTGTGCGTATCGACGACTACGTGGCGCCGTTGCCGACCCGGGAATTGCCTCAGCTTCACGAACAGGACGCAACCGGATTCCGAAAAGGGGGCATGGCGAAAGCCTTCCGGATTGAGGAGAAACGTGCCCGCGGGCCAGTCCCCATGTTCGTCGGAGAAGACGCCCTCGAGTACCAGGATCTCCTCTCCCGCCGGATGATCGTGCGCCGGAAACCTCGATGCCGGCTCGTAGCGCACGACAGACGTGACTTGGCCCGATTCCGGCGGACCCACCAAGTGGACTCGCTTGCGCCAGACCGACCCGCTCGGACTCGACGCCCACTTCATCAAAGTCGTGTCGGCCACGGCTCGGACAGAAAGATTTCCGTTGATCGCCTCGTCCATCGAGTTTTCTCACTGAAAAATAGGAAACATGGAGACAGATATGCATTCTCGCTGCCGGTATGAAATACGAGTCAAATAAATCTGTCCGCTTTTATGCTTTTATCTCGGCCCCCCGCTCAAGCAGCAATTGGCGTAGCACCGACCGATGACAGCGGGACTCATCTTCGCAGTAACAACCCACGGAAAACGCGGCCTCATGCGAAAGGGCAGCCAGCAGATCGAGAATTCGGCTGTTGGCCGGATCCTTCATTTCGGTACGATAGCGCTTTGCGAAGGTGTCCCACTGGCGCCGGGTTTGCGCATTTAGCGCCAACGCAACAGTCTGCGCAGCGGGGGCGAGGTTTGGAAGCCAAACATCGTACCAATTGCCGGATGCGAACTGGGACTTCGGAATGCCGCGAGGCGGACGCCTCACAGTGCCGATTCGTAGCCCTTCATTCGGGACTCTCGCGGACCCGAGGCGAACGATTCGGATGGCCATGGATTCTTGCCTCCCAATGCGACTCTCGGACGAAAAGCCTACTCCTGGCGCGCATCCGGGACAATATCAAAACGAAACGCCACTATGTCGATTGGGTCATGCACTTTGGCTTGATCCCTCAAGGGTTACAGCAGAAAAAAAGGTCAGGGCCGCGTGAAATCTGTGCGGTGCTAAAATCTCATTGGAATTTACACCGGAGGAAACCATGAAACGCCTGCTCGTTGCATTGCTGCTCGCTGCCTGCAGCTCGCTGTTCACCGGACCTGCCTTTGCGCAGACCAAAACAAATAGGGGCGAGCGGCGAGGGACGAGGGACGAGTGAAGGTCCAAGTCTCGAAATCCTTTTAACCCTCGCCCCTAAAGCCATGTCCGATCTTCTCTCCGACCGCACCAAGCTCGACCGCTACCCGGGACGGGGTAAGCACGATTTTGCCGCTGTCGCCGCGATTCTGGACGAGGGTTTTTTCTGTCACGTTGGTTTCGTGAAGAACGGCCAGCCTTTCGTAATTCCGACCGGTTATGGCCGCAGGGATCGCGTGCTCTACATCCACGGTTCGGCTGCCAGCCGCATGCTGACCGAAGCAGGAAAGGGCATACCATTGTGCGTGACGGTCACGCTGGTCGACGGACTGGTCCTCGCGCGCTCCGCCTTTCATTCTTCGGTGAACTATCGCTCGGTCGTTATTCTGGGCACGGCAGAACCTGTGCCCGCCGATGAAAAAATCTCCGCATTGAAGACCATCTCGGATCACATCGTTCCGGGCCGCTGGGAAAGTCTGCGTCCCGTGAAACAGGAAGAGATTGATCAGACCACGGTGCTGAAGCTCGATATCGTCGAGGCGTCCGCCAAGATCAGGACCGGACCGCCGGTCGACGACGAAGCGGACTATGGACTGCCGATCTGGGCGGGCACGCTCGACCTCGCGGCCCCGGTCGCCACGCCGAACCCCGACAAGCGCATGCAGCCCGAAGTCGCCGTACCCGCGCATGTAATACGTTACCGGCGCATCACATCCTGATTACGAAATAGACCGCCGCCATGTGGGCCGCGATCAGGGTCAGCAATACGGCGGCATTGACATCATGAATCGCTGTTGCGATTTCGCTGGCTCGGTTCGATACGTGTTTTGCCAGCGGGCCTTCCATCATCACGTCGTCGTTGGCGAACAGTCCGGTGCTTGCCTGCACCAGCAGCGAACCCAGCATGGACAGCACGCTCCAGCCGCCGAGCGGATTATGGCCGCGATAAGCCGCATACGGCCCTCTGAGGAGGGATTTTGCGTATCGAATCACGGCGTCCGGACCGCGCGCGAAATCGCGAAAGCGTGCATGGGTCCCGCCGAGAAATCCCCACAATAGGCGGAACAACACCAGCGTCAGGATGGCGTAGCCGCCGAATGCGTGAAACTGCATCGCATTGCCGTCGATCGATGCCGTCACCAGCTGCGAGATCACCAGCAAAACCAGCGCCCAATGAAACGCCCGGAGCGGCAGGTCCCAGGTCGGCACGCCGCGATCTGACTGCTGCCGGCTTGTCATGGAACTCAGACGCCGAGCTGATCCGCGAGGTCGAGGAAATCGTCGCTGTTGTAGTCGAAGGCCCGATCCGCCGTGAGATCCGATTTCATATGCGGCCCTTTTTCCTTCGGCCTGCGCACAAATGCGGTACGCAGGCCGCAGCGCTTGGCGGCGCGCAGATCGTCTTTATGCGCCGCGACCAGCATCACTTCGCCGGGTTTGAAGTCGAGCATCTTCGCAGCCCCGAGGTAACTTTCCGGATCGGGCTTGTAGTGATGAAACAGTTCCGCCGAGATTATGCAGTCCCACGGCAGGCCTGCGTTCTTCGCCATGCTCGTGAGCAACGACACGTTGCCGTTGGAAAGCGTGGAGATCACGAATTTCTTCTTCAGGCGTTTGAGTCCGCGTACCGAATCGGGCCACGCGGCGAGCCGGTGCCAGGCGCGGTTGAACTGGTCTTTCTCGGCTTCCGTGAGGCCGCGTATGTCGAACTGCTGAAGGAGATCATCGAGTATCAGGCGATGCAACTGATCAATGTTCATCCACGGCAACTGACCCGTGCGTACTTTCTGCATGGCCGGTTGGTAGCCGCCGCGCCAGGCGTCGGCGAACGCGGCCCAGTCGACGTCCAGGCGCTTTTTTTCGCCGAGAGCCTTGCCTTCGCGAATGAGGCTGCCGCGCCAGTCGACCACGGTGCCGAATACGTCGAATACCAGCGCGCGTGGCCGGGGAGTTTTCATAGTTGCGCTTTGTCCATCGTGAATATGCGCCGGATTATAAACGGCCGCGTGGCTCCGGCAAAAAAACACGCGTGCGATGCCGCGGGCCAGTAAGGATGCGGCGGGGTTTGAGCTGGCAGGTTGTTGAATAGGTCAGTGGACTCGCCAATCGCGATCAACAACAGCCCATACGGCAAAGGGCTAAAAATACGCACTCACCGCGGTTAGAGTTGTCTTGTGCCTGGGTGCTAGCGGATGGCGACGTTCCAGGGTAGTTCACCTACTTTTACTTTGGTGATCGGCTTCAGCGTTTCTGATCGAATGCATATTTCACGCCAACCCAGAATGCGCGCGGTGCGCCGGCCGAGCGGAATTGTTCCCCGGTCACGTTGACCGCGTCGAAGGTCCGCCCCGGACCATTGAAGAAGTTCTCACCGAGCACACCCAGCGTTTCGTAGTCCTTGTCGAAAACATTGTCGATCCGGCCAAAAAACGAAAGTTGCCTGGTGTGCTGATAGCGCGCGTCCAGATTGACGAGCGCATATCCCGGGACCTTGCCGTTGGCATCCTGGTTGTTCTCGTCGCCGCGCGCGTACTGGGAAGAGAAAAACATGACGTTGCTGCCCAAAGAAACCGATTCGGTAATGTCGTAGTCCGCGCGCACCTTTACAGAGTGGGCTGGTATGCCGGGAATCTTGTCGCCGGGCGAAACCTGGATATCGCCATTGACGGCCGCCGACGAGTTTGCGGGAC
>JANMYN010000401.1:0-2017 GCA_031382195.1 Betaproteobacteria bacterium | reverse complement strand
CCATCCATCCTGTGGACTTCAACGCCTTCCGGAATGATCTCCTGCAGCACCGTCGGTAGGGCTCCCGGTGCGCTCTGCGGTCGCGAGGGTGCCATGCCATGCGCAAGTAGGCGAGTGCCGAGGCGCGTGTGCTGATGATGCAGGTTAAGCTGTGCAAGTCCATCGCTAGCGCCGACCCACTCGTGCGCAGCTTGGCAATAGGCGTCAAGTGAGTCCTCGCACAATTGATCCGTTGGCACGAGTTGCACCCGCGCCGCACCACCCATCAACGCGGTGACGGCATCTGCATCGGATGCATCGATCTCGGCGACGCCGCCCAACGCCTGCATGACTGCCGGCCCGGACATGGCCAGTCTGGATGTATGGCAATAGACTCGTTTTGCGCAGGTCGCGGCGAGCATGCTCGCGCCGCCGAAGCAGTCTCGCCCGATCAGGCCAAGCAGCGGGAGACCGGCCAACCGCAGGTCGAGCACATGGCGGTAAAGCTGGCGAAACGCGCCTAACGCGTGCAGACCTTCATCCAGTCGCGCCCCGGCCGAGTCAAGACACAGAATGCACGGCCGCCCTGCCGCGTGGCTTTGCTCCAGCAGCGTTGACAGCGCCTGGGCCTCGACAACACCGAGTGAACCGCCGGCGATGTTTCGGTCTGTTGCGATAACCGTCACTTGGCGACCACCAATGCTGCCGTTTGCGCCGATCAGCGAACCGTGCGCGGGCTCCACGTCACCTGTAAGCGATCCAACATCGAGCAACGCCGTAATGCGTTGCAGCGGTGTACTGGCGGAGAATAAATCTTCAGGCATCAAATCGCGCACCAGCGTCGGGCAATCTCTTCGTAAGCGGCCACCGACTCGGCGATACGGTCGACCACGCAATATTCGTTGGTCTGATGCGCCATCTGTGCCTCTCCCGGTCCGAGAATAACCGTAGGAGGCGTGTCGTAAGCGACGTTGAGTGCGGCCGCATCGGTGAAATAGGTTGCCACCCGTGGCTGCGGCCGGTTACCGAGAATGGACCGCATCACCTCGAAGACTTCCTGTATCCACGGATGCGTCGGTTCCGTATAGACGGCCTCCAGATCGAGAATGGTCTCGAGCTCCACTTCAGCGCCCAGCTGGCGCATCAGTTCGGCTTTGAGTTCTGCATGTTTGAGGGTTGGGACAGTACGGATATCGACTCCAATCACGGCTTCGTCCGGGACGGAATTGATATTGAGGCCGCCGCGAATCGTGCCGACATTCAGGGTGGCCTGGCCCATCAAGGCGTGCGGCGGGTTGGTAAAGCGGAATTTCTCCAGGATCGCCACGGCGCGCGCTGCCTTGAATATCGCATTCACGCCTTTTTCCGGCATCGAGCCGTGGGCCGTGACGCCTCGGGTGCGCGCATTCAACCAGAACGCGCCGCGATGGCCGACAAAAGGATAGTTCGATGACGGTTCGCCGACAACGACGGCGCCGGCCCGGCCAAGCGCACCGCTTTTCTGCGTGAGGTGAAAGGCGCCCTCACAACCGGTTTCCTCTCCAGCGGTGATCACCAGTTCCAGTCCGGGAGAACGTGCCAGTCTGTCCGCCAGGTTCAGCGACGCCACGACGAAAGCAGCCACGCCGCATTTCATGTCACTGGTTCCGCGCCCGTAAAGCTTGCCGTCTTCGGTATCGGCGGCGAACGGATCCATCTTCCACTGCGCCGAGCCGAGCGGAACGGTATCAATATGTCCGGTAAAGCACAGCGGAGCCTTGTCGGCGGATCCGCCGATGGTTGCCACCAGGCTCGCGCGCTGCGGCGAGAGTTCGTGGTACTTGATTCTGAACCCGCCATTTTCCAGCAGGACGCCAAGGTGACGCGCACATTGCGTCTCCTGGCCCGGTGGATTGATGGTATTCATGCGCACGAGCTGTTTGGTGAGTTCGATAGCGCTCGGTTGTGACGCCATTGGTATGCCTCCTCAGTTCTTGCCGAAGTACGCGGTGCGCACCTCCGCATTTTCGCGCAGCGCCGCGGCATCCCCCGCTGCAAC
>JANMYN010000397.1:0-3946 GCA_031382195.1 Betaproteobacteria bacterium | reverse complement strand
GTGGAAAGATTGCAGGAGATGCAGAAAAAGCTGATCCACAGGTCTTCGATGTCGATCTCGCCCCAGATTTTGTGCGCCATGCTGTCCAGCCGCCGGCTGCGAATCAGCGATATGAACGGCAGTGAATATTCCTTGTGCGGTTTGTTGCGCAGCCATGCTTCGCGGTTCGTCTCCAGCATCTGATCCCAGTCCTGGTCCATCGCCACCAGGGAAGCCATGACCGCCCCCATGCTGGTGCCGCCGATCATGTCGATCGGCACCCCCGCCTCGCGCAGCGCGCGAACCACGCCAATATGCGCCAGGCCGCGCGCACCGCCGCCGCCGAGTACAAGCCCGATTGCGGAATCCCCCAGGCAGCGCGCCACGCGTCCGAAATCGTCTTCCCTGTCGAGACGGACATGGAAATTCCGTTGAACATTGCGATCCGCGAACCAAAGCGAAGTTCCTGTCGGCAATCGGCTGCCGTCGGGATGCAACAGAACCAGGCTTTGCCGGGCCATCGAGATTTCGTCCCTGGTACCCAGAAGGGTCTTCTCGACGGTGCCCGGCGCGGGGTCCGCACCGGCGCTCGCTACCAGCAGAATTTCATCCGCCTGACGCAGGCAACGCCGCGTCCACAGAGACAGCGTGCTGTCGGATTCGTAGATCAGAAACCGGTGATGTGATTCCTGTTCGTCGAGCCATGCCGTCAGGCGGATGCCGGCAGCCTCCTCCTCTTCGGCCGCCGCGATTCCGGGCCGATTCAGCAGGGTGTCGAGCCGCCGCGCCGACAAATGCAGCGTGGGCCCAATACACCCAAGCGCCTTCACCAGACGCTCGGTAAAGGCCGCGGTCGCATTGCCTGTTCCCGCCGCGAGCACCGCGATGCACTTGCCCGTTCTTGCCGGGGCACCCAGCCCCTCCTTTGCCCGGAGGCGCTGGACCACGATCCGGGCGATGGTCTGCATGACCGCGGGATACTTCGCGACTATTTCATCGAACGCCCGCCGCGACACACGCACCAGATCGCTATCGCGCACCGCAACCACACTCGCGGTGCGTGGTTCTCCGGTCAGTAACGCGATCTCGCCGATGCTTTCGCCCCGCGTCATTTCACTGAGCACCCGCCCCTCACGGGTCACCGCGCGCAGGCGCCCGCCGAGCACGAAATAAAGCTCTTCGCCCTTGTCTCCCTCGGCAAACAGTTCCTCGCCGGCGTGCAGCCTCACCCACTCCACGCGCGCCTCGACGAACTGGAGCATGGTTTCGTCGAGCGCCCCGAACAACTTCGGCAGGCCGATGGCGAGCTGGTCGCGGGCGAGGCGCCGGCGTATGCCCGCCGCCATCTCGCGTACGCCTTGCGGGGCGGACTTGGCGATCCTTTCAAAGGCCTCGCGCGGCACTCTGACGAGTACCGCATCGTCAGTCGCGGACACGGTCGCGCTGTATACGCCACCGCCCGCCAGGATCGCCATCTCGCCGGCCATTTCCCCGGGCCCGAATTTGGACAGGACGAGTTCGCGGCCATCCTCCTGCACGGTCGTGGCTTGCAGCATGCCGGCAACGACGACGTACAGGGCATGTGCCTTTTCTCCCTTGCGTAGCAATACCTCGCCTGCCGCCAGTTCGACTTGCTCGATTTCGGCGTTGTCCAGCTCGAGCAACGCCAGTCGAAACGCCGGCAGCCGGCCTGAGAGGCATTCGAGTAGCTTGGAATAGTCGGGAGCTTGATCGGTCATGGCAACGGCGTTTGTTGCACCTCTAACAGGCAATCACGCCCGTTCAGAAATTTGTGTCTACAGAGGTTAATTATTGCGGTGTCACCGAGGAAATGTTACCAGCGCAAGCAACGATTACACGCGGGCAACCGTGCCGGTCGGTTCGCCGACATCGGTCAGTTGAATTTACTCCCGCCTAGTCAGCGCTGGGAGCGACTGCTGGCGCGCGGAGGGCTTCTTCCATGAGCCTGACGTAGTTTACCTTTCCCTTCGCCAGAAGCGGGATTTCCTGCAGCTTGAGAATTTCCCAGGGCAAAGCAATCTCCGGCGAGCCCGGCACGTGCCCGAACCGCGGCTTGCGCTCGCGGGTCAACGCAGGTTCGGTAGTGACGAGTACGATCGACTCACGGCATGCGTTCCAATCGCGATTTAAGCTCGCGCAGGAGCGCCAACGTCGCGGGATGCTTTACCCGGCCGATTGCCCCATCGATTTTGGAGTGCAGATCCGCCGCCCCGAGCCGCAACGCGGCGCGAAACTCGCTGGGGTAACCGTCCTTCCCGTAATGCTGCGCCACCTCGGACAGGGGCGAAGATACGGCTCGCTCGCCCGACACATGGCGCGAGCGCAGGCTCAGCGCACTGGAATCGATGCTGCGCGAGTCGATCGCCTTCGAGGGCGCCTGAGGATCGTTCTCGACTCCGGCCGCCACCAGCAACAGCAGGACGTAATTGCGCTGCAGGTTGCGGCGGTACAGTTCGATAACCGGGACAGGCGCTTCCAGTTCGCGGAAAAATCCGTCGTTGAAGTCGTAGAGCATGTCGATGCCGGTATAGCCCTTCGCGGCCTGGTCCAGCTCGCGTGCTTCGGCCATGCGTTCGAACACACTCCCATCGATAAGTTTGCGCAGCAATTGCACGTTGGAGCCCTGCAGTGCATCGGCGCCTCTGCTGGGCGCCATGCGGTACAACACGTCGCGATCCAGAAGGGCGCCCGGCGTGCGAAAGCCACGATCGAGCAGGAACTTCACTGCAGCGCGCTGACGTTCCGCCGGGACTGGTTGGAATGGGGGCGCGGGGCCGCGCCCGGCCTGGTATCGCGTCTCCTCCACGCCGCCGACCATCTTGGCGACCGCCATCAGTTCGCGATGGCGCTGCGTGATCAATGCATCGTACATTTCCGCCATGCGTGTGTAGCCACCACCCAGTTGCGTAGTCGCCGGAATCAACATCGGCATCACCCGGTCGATGTTCCTCAGCCCGAGGTCGGCCGCCTCGATCGGATCGTTGCTCAGCACATTGGTATTGACCTGCGGATCCAGTGCGGCCGAGTCGTCCTCGCCACCAAAGCGCAGCATCGGATTGGTGACCTGCTGCGCTGCCAGCTGATCCAGTTGGCTCCATTCCGTGTCGCTGTTCATCACCTGCCTGGTTCTCTTGCCGTCAACGAGCGCGATCTGCGTGAACTGCTTGTATCCCCACTCGATGGCAAAGAAATCGTAGGGCCCAAACTTGGGGAGCAGGTAAGCATTGTCGCCGGGCTGGGCAACGTAGTTGAGCCTTGAATAATCCATGATGGAAGCGGTGTTGCCCCACTTTTCGGTCCAATCGCGACTGCGCAGTTGCGCAATCGAATAGGCCGAGTGCCCCTTGAAGTTGTGACGCAGGCCCAGCGCGTGACCGATTTCGTGCTTGACGATGTAGCGCAACATCTCGCCGGTTATTTCTTCCGGCAATGGCAGTTTCTGCGCACGCGGGTCCAGCGGTCCGACCTGCGTGAAGTACCAGGTTTCAGCGAGGCGCAGCACGTCGTGCCAGAAGATCGCGTGCGAGGAAATCACCTCACCGCTGCGCGGATCGATCACTGCCGGCCCCATCGCGTTCTGGCGACCGCTGGGTGTCCAGCGCACCACGTTATAGCGCACGTCTTCCGGGTCCCAATTCGGGTTCTCCTGCGCTGTCGGTGCGTCGCGCGCGATGATGGCGTTACGGAAGCCCGCACCCTCGAAAACTTTCTGCCAATCTTCGATGCCGCGCTTGATGTACGGGCGCCACTGGTCCGGCACCTCGTGGCTCAAATAGAAAACGATCGGCTTCACGGGTTCGGATACATCCGCCAATGGATCCTTTTTTTCCAGCCGGTAGCGCTGAATGTACGCGCGCCGAACGCTGCCGTGTTCCCCGGTGCCGTAGTCGTCAAAAGGCACGGTGTAATAGCCCACCCGGTCATCCGCATAGCGCCCGCGCATCGG